>WJOQ01000364.1 GCA_009618505.1 Clostridia bacterium
ATATGTATTACCTGAAATGTGGAGACTTTGAGATAGTGGGAAGTTCACCCGAGACTCTGGTAAGGATGGAGGAAGAAGAAATAACCTATAGACCTATTGCTGGAACCAGAAAACGGGGAAAAGATAGAGTAGAAGATGCACTCCTGGCTGATGAACTATCGGTTGATCCTAAGGAGAGAGCCGAACACATAATGCTGGTGGACCTGGGACGTAATGATATGGGAAGAGTCTGTGAGTATGGAACAGTCAAGGTAACAGAGCTATTTTCAGTAGAGAAATACTCTCATGTTATGCACCTTGTTTCCAATGTCCAGGGGAAACTAAGGAAAGGAATGGACCAATACGACCTTCTTAAAGCCTGTTTTCCGGCAGGGACAGTCTCTGGAGCTCCTAAGGTAAGGGCAATGGAAATCATCGAAGAGCTTGAACCTTGCTGTCGGGGTCCTTATGCTGGAGCGCTAGGATACTTTAGTTTCTCTGGAAATGTGGATACCTGCATCATCATTCGCACCATCCTCATTAAAGATAACATTGCTTATATTCAAGCAGGGGCAGGCATTGTGGCTGACTCTGAGCCTGAGTCTGAATATGAAGAAACACTAAATAAGGCCCGTGCTTTGATTAAAGCCATTGAAATAGCCGAGAAAGGTATAGAATGATTCTAGTCATCGACAACTATGATTCCTTTGTCTATAATCTGGTCCAATACCTGGAGGAACTGGGAAAGAAAACAGAGGTCTATCGCAATGATAAGATTAGCTTAAGGATAATAGAAGAAAAAAAGCCAGAGGGAATTGTCATTTCTCCTGGTCCGGGTCAGCCAAAAAATGCCGGCATTTCTGAACAAGTAGTGGAGCATTTCGCTTCTCAGATTCCTATTCTGGGAGTCTGCCTGGGACATCAGTGTATAGGCGAGGTTTTTGGAGCAAAGATTGTCAGAGCAAAAATTCTTATGCACGGGAAAACCTCTTTAATCTATCATTATGGTAAGGATATTTACCAGGGAACAGAAAATCCTTTCCTGGCTACCCGTTATCACTCTTTAATAATCAAGAATGGCACTCTTCCCGATTGTCTAATCAGAACTGCCTGGACCAAGAAGGAAGAAATTATGGGAATAAGACATAAAGAATATCCTCTCTTCGGTATGCAATTTCACCCGGAATCAATATTGACTGAAGCAGGTAAGAAATTATTAAAGAATTTTTTAAAACTGGAAGAAAGCATCCATCTCAAAATGTGGGAACTGCCTTGCTAATATAGCGTATAGCGGGTAGCGTTTAGCGTATAGCAAAAACAGAAAAAGATATCGCATATCCTAGAAAGACTTTAAAATATGCAATACTTATCCACGCACTTCTTTTTTTCGGCTATATACAATTAAAATAGGGATAGTACCCTTTTTGCCAATGTTGCAACGATTTGACATCACTTCTTCACAAGAGGAGGCTTCTCGTCATTTCCTCTCCCCTTGGGGAGAGGATTAAGGTGAGGGGGAACAGGAAAAAGAATGATAAAAGCTGTCTTAGGGACACTGGTAGAAGCAAAAAATCTCAAACAGGAAGAAGCAAGACAAGTGATGGGAGAAATTATGGAAGGAAAAGCTACTCCAGCTCAGATTGCTTCATTTCTTACTGCTCTCAAAATGAAGGGAGAAACAGTAGCTGAGATTACTGGCTTTGCCAAAGCAATGATGGAGAAAGTTGATGCCTTTTCTATAAAGATAGATACCTTAGTGGATACCTGTGGAACCGGAGGTGATAGTCTTAATACTTTCAATATTTCCACGGTCGTTGCCTTTGTTGCAGCAGGAGCAGGGCTAAGCGTAGCTAAACATGGCAACAAAGCCCTTTCTAGCAAATGTGGCAGCGCTGATGTTCTGGAAGCCTTGGGAGTAAAGTTGACTATACCTAAAGAAAAGGTGAAAGAGTGCTTGGAAAAAATAGGAATTGGTTTTCTTTTTGCTCCTTGTTGTCATCCGGCTATGAAATATGCTCTTGCACCGCGACAAGAAATGGGAATGAGAACAGTATTTAATATTCTGGGACCCCTGATTAATCCACTGAGAGCTAATGTGCGTCTTATGGGCGTGCATAGTTCTTCTCTTACTGAGCCGTTAGCCACAGTATTAAAGAATCTGGGGGTAAGAAGTGCCTTTGTTGTCTGGGGAGAAGATGGTCTTGATGAAATCAGCATTAAGGCAAGAACAAGAATAACCGAGCTAAAAGAGGGAAAAATAAAAACTTATTATATTAAACCAGAAGACTTTGGCCTGAAAAGAGCTTCATTGCAAGAGATAAGGGGAGGAGATAGAGAAGAAAACACCCGCATTTTTAAAGACATATTAAGAGGAGGAAAAGGGGCCAAAAGAAACATCGTTCTTATCAATAGTGCCGCTTGTCTGGTAGCAGCAGGACGAGCCAAAAGTTTCAAGGAAGGAATTGAGATAGCCAAAGATTCCATTGATTCGGGAAAAGCTAAAGAAAAATTGCAATCATTGATTAGCTTTACCAATAATTAGCGGAAAGCGTAGAGCGTTTAGCGTATAGTGAAAGTCGTCACTCATAAAGAAGAAAGCACCCTCTCCCCTATGGGGAGAGGGATAGGGTGAGGGGAAGGACTTTGATCTTAGATGAGATAGTAAATAATAAGCTCAAAGAAGTTGCTGAACGAAAAAAAGAAGTCCCATTGGCGGTTCTAAAATCGAAGCTAGCCGCTTCTACTCCCACCAGGAACTTCAGGAAAGCTATCTCCTCTCCAACAAAGATTAATATTATCGCTGAGATTAAGAGAGTCTCCCCTTCAGCTGGAGTTATAATTAAAAATTTTAGTTTAGAGGAACTAGCCAGAATTTATGAGAAAAATGGTGCCTCAGCTCTATCTATTTTGACTGACCAGAAGTTCTTTAGGGGAGAGCTCAAAGATTTAGAAAAGGCGAGGAAAACCTCTTTCCTTCCTATTCTGGCCAAGGAGTTTATAGTAGATGAGTATCAAATTTATGAGACTAGAATTGGAGGAGCGGATGCTCTACTCTTAATTGCTCGTATATTAGATAGAGAGAAGTTAAAAGAATATCTAGATTTGGCCTGGCAAATAGATTTGGACTGTCTGGTAGAAATTCACGCTGAGGAAGAGTGGCAAAAAATCAAAGACCTTCCTTTTGATATTATAGGTATTAATAATAGAAATCTGGAGAATTTTAAGGTAGATGTAAAGATGAGTTTCAATCTTATAAAGAAGATACCTTCGGATAAAATAGTAGTCAGTGAAAGTGGAATTAACAATAAAGAAGATATCCATAGGCTCCAAGAGGCGGGAGTAGATGCCTTTTTGATAGGAGAGGCTCTATTGAAAAGTAAAAATGTGGGAGAAAAACTGAGAGAACTCCTGAAATAGTGAATCGTATTTAGTGAATGGTAAATCGAAATTTGTTGTTCGAAAAGAAAAGGGTTGAAGTTCTGGATACTCGATTCTAGATGCTCGATGCTCGTAAAAACAGAAAAACAAAGAACGGGGTACGAACGAAAACGAGTATCAAGTATCGAGCATCGAAACGCGAGATAATGATTAAAATCAAAATCTGTGGTATCACTAACAAAGAAGATGCTCTCTGGGCAGTAGGTCTAAAAGTAGATGCCCTTGGCTTTATTTTTGCTGACAGTCCCAGAAGGGTGAAGCCTGAAATAGTCCAGGAAATTATTGAACTTCTCCCTCCTTTCATCTCCAGCGTGGGAGTCTTTGTTAATGAAGATAGACAAAAGGTAGAAGAAATAGCCGAGAGCTGCCATTTGACTACTTTGCAATTCCATGGCCGAGAATCTCCCTCTTACTGTGAGGGATTCAAACAGAAGATAGTTAAAGCTTTTCGTGTCAAGGACAAAAGCGTATTAAAAAAGGCCGCCCAGTACCAGAATAAAGTGGATGCTTATCTTCTTGATACCTATTCTCCTTTTGCCTACGGCGGTACAGGAAAGACCTTTGACTGGAGTATAGCCAAAGAGATTAAAGAATTTGGATTACCTATTATTCTCTCAGGTGGATTAAATCCTGAGAATATAAGAGAGGCAATAAGTGAAGTAGAGCCTTATGGAATAGACGTAAGCAGTGGAATAGAGAAAAGGCCAGGGAAAAAGAATCTGGAGAAACTAATAAATTTTGTTAGAATAGTGAGAGAAACGGATGAATCATCATAGTCTGCCAGATAAAAAAGGACATTTTGGAGCCTTCGGAGGAAAGTTTGTCCCCGAAACACTTATGCCTGCTTTGAAGGAATTGGAAGAAGCCTATTTAGAAGCGAGAAAAGACAAAGATTTTCACGATAGATTAGAAAAATATTTAGCCGATTATGCTGGCCGCCCCACGCCACTTTATTTTGCGGAAAGACTAACTAAAAGCTTAGCTGGAGCTAAAATTTATCTTAAAAGAGAAGACTTAGCCCATACCGGAGCTCATAAAATTAATAATACTCTGGGACAGGTACTTTTAGCTAAAAAAATGGGTAAAAAACGAATTATTGCTGAAACTGGAGCTGGTCAACATGGGGTAGCCACAGCTACGGCTGCCGCTGTATTAGGGCTTCCCTGTAGAGTATATATGGGAGATGAGGATATCCGAAGGCAGCGACTTAATGTATTTAGAATGGAGTTATTAGGTGCAGAAGTAATTCCTGTTTCCTCAGGAAGCTGTACCTTAAAGGACGCCATCAATGAGACTATTAGAGATTGGGTAACTAATGTTAGAACTACTTATTATGTTCTGGGCTCAGTAGTGGGACCTCACCCCTATCCTATGATGGTGCGGGATTTTCAATCAGTCATAGGCAAGGAAACAAAAGAACAAATTCTGCTCAAAGAGAAAAGAGTGCCTGACTATCTAGTAGCCTGTGTGGGAGGAGGTAGTAATTCCCTGGGGCTCTTTTACCCTTTTCTGGAAGATGCTGTACAACTAATTGGAGTGGAAGCAGGAGGGCTAGGTCTTTCAGAAGATAAACACGGAGCCACTCTAGCTCGAGGGAGCATCGGTATACTTCACGGAGCTAAGAGTTATTTACTGCAAGATAAATATGGACAAATCAGCCTGACTCACTCAGTGGCTGCTGGCCTGGATTATCCGGGAGTTGGACCAGAACATTCTTATCTTAAGAAAACCGGCAGAGCCAAATATGTTACCGTTAATGACAGGGAGGCGCTGAAAGCTTTTCAAACTCTTTCTGAACTGGAGGGAATCATTCCTGCTCTGGAAAGTGCCCATGCTATTGCCTATTTGAACAAACTGGTGCCTGAGTTGACCAAGGACAAGTTCGTGGTGGTTAATCTGTCTGGACGGGGCGATAAGGATGTAGAGCAGGTAGGTGGAATGGTAGATAGAAATTCGTGATGCGTCGTGCGTGATGCGTATTGCGCAATACGATATACGCAATACGATATACGAAAAAGTAGGGTTAAGAGTGAATCGCATCGAGGAAAGATTTAAAGAACTAAAAAAACAGGGCAAAAAAGCCTTCATTTCCTTTATTACAGCAGGAGATCCAGATTTTGCTACCAGTAAAGCCCTGGTTCTCGAACTGGAAAAAAGGGGGGCTGATATCATCGAGCTGGGAGTCCCTTTTTCTGACCCCCTTGCCGAGGGACCAGTTATTCAAAGGTCCTCCCAACGAGCATTGGAAAAAGGAACCTCCCCTCCAAGAATATTGAGCCTGGTTAGAGAATTGCGCCAGGAGACGGAAATACCCATTATTTTGATGGGCTACTATAACCCCATTTTTAAATTTGGAGAAAGAGAATTCATAGAAAGAGCATCTCAGGCAGGGGTAGATGGGTTAATAATTGTTGACCTTCCTCCAGAAGAGGCTCATTTTTTGCCAAAAGAGGCTAAGAAAAACAACCTTGTTCTTATC
>WJOQ01000002.1 GCA_009618505.1 Clostridia bacterium
GAATTTTTTTGCCTACGCCTGTTGAATGGGGTTATTGTGGATTCCATTTTCATATTCTCTATGGTGAAGGCGATTCTGATTATTTAGAATGGATAGCCGTTACTGGTGCTATGGCGATTGCTTACTGTGACCACGGGGCTTATGACGCTTGGGACGATGAAAGTCACGTTGCTGGTTATTTTTTAGCAGATGATACTCCTTATGATGTAGGGCTTGTTGAAGGCTGGTATAATACGATGAAGGGAAAGACTAGCAAGCCTGTGGGTTCTTGTTTTTGGAGTCCCCCGAATCCGACTGATAGAAACCGTCTTATAAGTATGAGTAATTTCTTAGATTTCATCTTACTTTATGATTATCCTTATGTAGAAGGGCGCACTTTAGAGCAAATTAACGCTGATATAGCGTATTTAATTGCTGTAGCAGGTGACTTGAATTGTCCTGTGTTAATCGGAGCGCAGGGCTTTGGTGATATAGGTGGTTATCAGGAATATATTGACCCCCAAGAAGTAGGTATTAGAAATCAGTATGACCAGTATTATGCTGCTGGCTATCCTACATGGTGGTATTCCTGGACTAATGAGGACGCTGATATTAAGAGGAACCATCAAGATTTAATGCACGAGTTTTATCATGGCTGGACGTTTTTTGAAAATAAGGGTGTTAATATTGAACAATCATCTCTTAAGCAGTTTAATATTGGAGATAATGTAAAATGGAAGGTAAGGGCGTATAATGCTCAAGGTAATTCATATTGGGCTACCAGTGGTGGCGTGCATATTAGCGGCGGTGGTATAGCCGGTGTGTGGACTACTAAGGATGATTTTGAAGAGGGGACTCTAAATAATATTTTAGTGCCAGAGGGACTTCATAAATTAGAATTAAAAAAACTATCTCTTTCTGGAATAGGCACTTGGATTTTTGACGGCGGAGCAGGAAGGAGATTTGACTGGTTGTCTTTTTCAGCTACTACACCTAACCGAAATATTTTTTATAGAGACGATTTCCGGGACAATAGTATTGCCGACTGGACTATAGAAGGTGGTACTTGGAACTGTATCAATCAATATATGAGAGGTTATGCTGATGTAGATTGGACTACCAACGGAATGACTGTAGGTTATACTTCCTGGCAAGGCGTTGATGTATTAGCGAAAATTTATAAAGAAGTCTCTGGCGGAGCTTATGATTGTTCACATCACATGTGGTTGCGTTCTGATATAGGAAGGGATAATTGTTATCTTTGGAGCTTTTCTAGAGACACAAAAGACCTTTATAGAATCGAAAATGACAGTATTGCAGAGAGTTTTGAAGGAATTGGTAGCGGAATGGCTGAAGGTGTTTGGCGCTGGTGGCGTGTGCAAATATATACTGCTGGTGGTCACGTTTTTACTAGAACTAGAGATTGGGCTGTGGGCTCTGAAGAGCCAGGCACTTGGGAATATACAAAAGAGTTTACTTCTGTATATCGGGCTATTGGTTGTTTTGGTGTAGGAAGGCACACTAATACTGGTGGTAAAGAATCAAGGTGGGATAATATTCTTATTTCCCGTGCAGAGGGTATTCCTTCACCCGCTAATTGCTCTGTATCTTTCAAATTCTGGGCTTCTAGTAATGGCAGCTCCTGGGGCAGCGAATACACTAATATCACTAAAGTGCCTAATTCAAGGTTTATTAAGATAGAGGCAACGTTACAACGGACTAGCTTATTATCTGCTATGCCAACCATAGAAGATATGACATTAGGATATAGGTTGTCAATGCAAGCTATTTTCATCTAACAATTAAAAAATAAAAGGAGGTAATACAATGTTTTTAGATGAACTTTCTAGGATTTTAAGATTGAAGGTTCCGGCTGAGAAAAGAATAACGCTAGCTCAAGCCGAGACACAAAGGGTCCAAATAGCAGAAGAAGCGATGGAGCTAGAGAGAGTTAAACTATTGCACCAACGGTTTGCAGGTACAGAAATAGAGCAAAGACTGACTGGGAACCCCTTCTCAGATGAAGAAACAATAGACTTAGGAACTGCCAGAGATAATAAATTGGTTTGGAATAGGCCGTTTAAGGCACTTTACATTACGGAGTGTAAAATTGCCCTTCCTGGTACCGATTTTCCCGTTGCCTATGTACGATTTAACGATCCGGCTTCCTCTATCTATCAAATCAGAACGGGCTTTGTTAAAGGAAACTTCTCTAAACTCTACCTGACTAACACTGCCCAGACAAATTGCCGGTTTAAGTTTGTCATCGGACACACTGACCTGGCCGACTTCAGAATGTCGGGTGATATTACTCCTCTTATAGAAGAAGTGAATGCTCTTCAAGGTCTAACAACAGAAAGAACTTTAGCCGATCTCTTTGACCAATTAACTGAGCTGCAAAGACGGGCAACCGAACCTTTTCTTTACAACGTTACCATAACTAACGCCAATGAGGAATATGAGCAGGAGTTACACGTTGCTACCAAAGCCTTCTCCGTAGTTTTGGCGGACCTGGCTGCCTTCAGGATTGCCTTCGTTACGGGTAAAGTTGCTACTCCGACTGCTCCTTACTACACACAACCGGCCAATATACCTTTTGAGCGTCAAGGTTTATATCTAAGCGGTAAGACAGTCTACATAGCTAGTCCTGCGGCTACAAAAGTAGCTCAGATTCTGTGTTGGGTGTAAAAATGGATAACAACGAAAAACAAACAATCGGGATAATTGGACAATATGGATGTATGGGATTGATCCTCTTTGCCATAGGCTTTGAGGTTGCTTTAAAAGCAGACCTAGGATATGTCCTAATAACAGTAGGGGCGGTCCTATACTCCATCTTTACTAAAATAAGAGGTAGATAACCTTGAAAGAGTTTATTAAAGTTTCATATCTAGCTGAAAATGAACTGCCAAAACTAGACAGAGAAATTCAAGACCTTTTAAAGGCAATAGGCTTTTATCTATGCGGGACAGGCTTTTATTTTAATTCTCACAGAGAGCCCTCATTGGGTAAAAGAGAACTAAACTTTGAGCGAAGAATAAAGGAGTAAAAAATGATGGGACTGAATGTAAAAAAGCTATTGAAATCAGTTGCACCGGACCTAAACGTTGAGGAGATAATAAACCAATCGGCCAAAGTACCATTGATGCTGGAAGCACTCATTGAACAGGGCAACAACCAGAATAAAGCACTCGAACACATTATCAAGAAACTCGATACGATAGAAGAGAAAATCAATAAAGCAGAGGAGCTTCTCGAAGTAAGTTAAAAGAACACTACTCTCGGCGGATCAGCATATAAGAGTATTGAAGCTGTAGGAGTTTTTGTAAATCTGCAAATTCTCCTGTTCTATATCCTCAATGGACTTAATCTGCATTTACCGAAAAGGAGCAACCCTCCGAAAAGAATGACAGTTTTTCTAGATCCAGAAAAACTGTCAAATTATATACTCTAACTTAAAGTATATAAAGTCGAGCTCTACCATATTTTGACTTTCCCATAAATACTACCTTCCAGAGAGAAACGCTTGACTTTTTTTTCATTTGTTATATAATAGTTATATGCTAAAACTAAAAGGATATAATATGAGCAGGGGCCTAAGCAAACAGCAGAAAAGAATTTTAGCAGTATTAGAAACTAAGGAATGGGCTCAGGGGGCGCCAAAATGGGATAAAGATAGGGGGTATTTCACCACTCAAGAAATTGTTACAGAATTGAACTTTGAGTTTGGCTCCTGGCTCACAGTAGCGCAGGGAAATCCCTGGATCTCAAATAGAAAAGAGCATATCGATTATCCTAAATTTGATAAAATCCGGCTTTCGATATACAGAGCTTTACAGAGCCTAGAGAAAAGAGGGCTGATAGTGAGTTTCAGATGTCAGAATGATAGATGCTGGGCTATATCTGAAAGATTGAAAAAAGAAGGTCACGGCTCTCTGGCCTGGGTAGATAATGAAGAAGAGCGCAAGGCTCATATTCAAAATTGGAAGTGGGGGGCTTTCATACGCACCTTACCCACTTTGCTAAAAATAAAATATAATTTAAAAATCGTTGAAAAGAAAGATATATACTCTATCAGAAGGTTATACAAGAAATATTGTAAATTAAAACCCCATAGAGTGTAACACTTAGTCGAAACGCTTTATTAGATAGTATTTAGAGCAGAAATAAAGGATATAACAATGCAGTCAAAAGATAATGCCCTTAACCAAACAGAATTTAACGAACTGCTCGGAGCTTGTGAAAATGCCCGGGAGAAAATTCTAGTGGTTTTGATGGGTGGCCTAGGTATGAGAGTAAGTGAAGTTTCTCATATGAGAACTCATTGGATTGATTGGCAAGAGTATAGAATACATATACCGCTAGAAGAAGACGACTGGAAGCCTAAATCTGTAAATTCCTCTCGAGTGATCCCTTTTAAGAACATGGAACGAGCTAAAACTATCATCCAGCATTACTTCGCCTTGCATGATTCAATAAAAGGAACCCACATGACGCTCTACCTGCAAATAAAAAGGATCGCCCAAAAGGCTAATATCCAGAAGAAAGTCACCCCCCATACCTTACGCGCAACGGCGGGGTATATGTTTGCAGAAGCCGGGCTATCCGCTCAGGCTCTCAGACAAGTAATGGGTTGGGCCAAACTGGAAACAGCCGAAAGATATATTTCGAGATCTGGTAGAGCGTCAGAAAGAGAATTGGAAGAGAATAAGAATAAACTATGGATATGAAAGGATAAGAAAAATGAGAAGAAAATATTTGCTTTTACCACTCGCGGCTTTAATATTGGTTTTACCTGGGTGTCGAACAATTACTCAATCTACTCCCCTCGCTCCTTCCGCTCCCTCTAACTTGACTGGTAGTGCAGTAGCTTACAATCAAATAGACCTTACCTGGCGAGACAATTCTGAGGACGAAGAGGGTTTCTACGTGTATGCAAAAACTACCGGCAGTTATTATGAAGTGGTAGACCTGCCCGCAAATACGACGTGTTTCGCACATTCAGGACTTGAGCCCCTAGAGAAGTATACATACTATGTCCAAGTATACAATGAGATTGGAGCAGCCGATTCCGATACGGTGGAAGCTACAACGCTCTCAGGAGTGGAAATTTTGAGTTATTATTGGCAGAAAAGGTATGGCTGTATAGATATATATGGAACCAAGGCTCAAAACACCACCAACGAAACATTAGCTAAGGTGACTTTCACTTATTGTTTTTACGATGCTGATGCTATATTGATAGACTCTGTAGTTAATGGGATAGAAAATATTCCACCTTTGGCCACCTTCAGGTTTGATATTGTATATAGACCTAATGAATACGCGGGAATTGTGTACGTTACCGCAGTGGTGACCGATGTAGATATTGATTGAAAAAGCGAGAGAGAGATGATATTTACTAAAGTAGGATACCGTAGGTGTAAGGTAAAAGGTAAATCAGAAGTGGTGGAGTTCCTCTATTGGTTGATAGAGAATAAAAAAGAATTAGAGTGCCATGTTTATGACGGGTTTCATTATAAGAAATTGACCCCTGTGGAGTTTTGGCGGTTTGTGATAGGACCAAATTAAAGAAAAAAAAGCGAGCCAAGATAGCAAAGTAACCCATTGCCAATAAGCGAGAGAAGAGGCGCCTTAGAGATCCTTAGAGGTCCAAAAGGCGCCTTCCTATTTTTAATCCTCTAAATCTATTAACCAATCTTCTATTTTCTTATCCGGTTCACTTAGAGCCAAGACAATCGCTTTTAAAAGCCTATTAGTAGTATCTTGCTTAGTTAGCCGATAGTATTCATATTCTCTTATTCTCCCGGCCTTAAAAGCAGCATCGATGAACATATTCCTCTTTAATTCACCATTCTCGTTGTCTACGAGATACATCCTATCCCCGGGAGTTAATTTCTCTTTCTTTCCATACGCAACTAAAGTTACTCGAGCGTTTACCCATGCTTCTGTATGCTCTTTTCTATTCATTTTACTCTCCTTTTTTTTGATAACTCTTAATAGTTCTATAGGATCATCTATGTAGACTGTATGTAGACTCTAGAATATCTCTACCTATAAAACTTTTGATGCTCTCTATAGTTTATCTAAGATATCTCTTAATAGTTCTACCTATACTCTAAGAGTTATCTACCTATTTTTACCTATATAAAAAATCTCTGAAGACTATGAAGACTATGAAGACTAAAAAGGGTGTTTGAACATATATACTTACAAGGGTAAAAAGGGCTTAAATCTCTCTTTTTCTTTATCCATCGCCAATGTTGTTATATATATTTATAGTCTTAATAGTCTTCATACGCACCTCCCCCTAGTCTTCATAGTCTTCAGAGTCTTCAATTTTAAATCGTAAGACTAAATCTTTTAATAGTTTAGGGTTTATTTTAAATCCCATTTTACCATTTTTCATTCTTATTTTTTTAAATCCTAATCTTTTTGTCCTAATACTTACCAACATAGAGGAAAGTTTTTCCTTATCTCCCCTTTCCTCGTTTAATTTATTTAAAAGATCTAGAGTCAGGAATTCCGGGACCATATTATCTTTAATTTGCTTAATAATCTCGGCTTCAAGACTCATTCCTTCTTCTTCTTCTTTTTCTTCCTGCATCTCTTCAATAATCACCATAAATTCTTTCTTTCTTTCAGGATTAAGTATCATTAAAATTTGATAAAGAGGTTGCATAATCTCATTCAATCTTCTTCTGGATATTTGTTCAAATTCGGGCAATTCTTTTTCAAAGAAATTGGCTCTAAATATAGTCAGTCTATTCCGAAGTTTTAGAGATATCTCTTCATCGAAAGCTGCTTCTACTTCAATCCTTGAGTTTGCTTTCATTAAAAAAATTATACATCGACTTTCTATATCACTAGGAATTCCTTCAGTAGTACACATTGCTAAAGGAGCAAATACATCGAAATATTCTACCTGATCTTCACCTTTTTTGTTCAAGTTTATTCGAGAAACTCTCAATCCTCTTTTATAACGAGATTTAATCAGTCTCGCTACTTCGGGATTGCCATCGTTTCCCCATAATTTTATCTCATCAATAATTAAGGTTGTTTTAAAATAATCGGCTGATCTAAAAAGTGTTGCTTCTGTAGGAGAAGTTAATCTTTCACCTCTAAAGGCAAGTTGTTCTAAAACTTCCCCGGCCCGGGTTTTTCCAGTCTCTAGGACTCCATAGAAATATAATAAAGGAGTCACGTTAAATTTCTCAATAAGGTATGTATGGAAAATCCAGAGAGCCAAAAGCAAATAATCTGAATCAGAAGGCATTTCCAAATATCTTTCTATAAATGAGACAACTTCATCCAATAGTTCATTCCCTTTTATATTAGTAGGTTCGGTCAAAATATCCACGTTGGGTATTTTTATGGGCAAATCCTGTTTGGGTATATAAATATTATCCCTTTCCAAGTAAGTAGGTTTTATGATCAACTTTCCTTCACTTTTGACTAGATATTTGACTATATCATCTTCCCTCACTAAATGGATAAGGTCGGGAATTAAGGTCTTAATACCAAATTCTTTAATATCTTCTTTAAGGAAAGGAGTCTTTTTTGTTTCCTGATTAAATATACTGACACTAATTCTCCATTTTTTCTGTAACCATTTCTTAACTTGGTCTTTATGCAGTACATCCAATTGTTTAATATCGGCTATAAAATCTCTAAAGGCTTCCGCTTGATATCCTTCTAAAGTGAGTTTATCCCATTTCCTTTTTTCGGCTTCTTGTTGTAATTTCTTCTCTATTTTATTGAGATCGGACATAATCACAAAAAATAAACCACCTTCTTGATTTTTCTTCTCGACTTTACTTAATATTTTCTTTGCTGGTAGGCTAATACCGGCTCTATTAGCAAGATATTTAAGAGCCTCGGGAAAAGTGATTTTCTTGGAAAGTTCTATAAATTTAAAAACATCTCCAGATTCATTACAGCCGAAACATTTAAAATTTTGTTTTTCTGGATAGACTGTAAAGCTAGGTGTTTTCTCTTCATGAAAAGGACATAATCCTAGCCAATTTTTCCCACTTTTTTTAAGTTCAACATTTTCCTCTTGAATAACTTCCATAATATCATTAGCTTCTCGTATCTGTTCTTTATAATCCTCTTTCATTATCTTCCCCTTTTTTTTTCTATTATGGGTCCATATCTGGCAGTTCTCCATAAATCATTTCTTCACCGCAGCGATCACAGATAATTCCTGCATTTTCCGATTCCAAGATATAATTCAATTCATTTGATTTACTTCTCTCTTCTGCTGTAACACAAAGAACACAAACATTTTCTTTTGCATCTTTGCCTACTCCATACCCAATAATATCTTCTAATCTTATCGTTCCCATTTTATTCTCCTTTATTGTCCATTACTAACTCTGTTTTTCCTGCGCCCTTCGGCAATGAGCATATTCAAAAGTTTTCTATGCTTATTTTCTTGCTTTTGTTTGCAAAAGATTCTCATGATAGTGTTCATTTTATCAGTATAGTGACGTAGAACCTCATTAATGATTAATATTATCTCTTTGCTGTTCATTCTTTCTTACCCCCTTTTATTCTTCGTTTTGGCTTCTCTAACCATTGCAACTGTAACAAGATTAACTGCCTTTGATTAAGCAACCATTCTAAATCAAGCTCTTTCCTCTCTATCTGGCTTCGATAGAATAAGAGCTGCTCCTTAAACTTTTCCTTCATTCCCCCAAATTCTTTCTCACTTATATCTACTATCTTAATAAAGTCCTTTAATTGTGTTATTACTCTTCTACAGGTCATTATAACAATCTTATATTGCCTAAGTTTAAGCTCTAAGATTTCTCTCTCAAGCTGTATATATTTCGGCTCTCTACTCATTTTTCTCTCCTATAATTTTTGCATAAAAAATAGCAACGCTGCTTGATTATAAATTCAAGTTTTGTTGCTTCTTGACAAATCCAAATTACTTTGTATGATAAATTCATATTCTGGTTTTCAAACAAACGCCGGGGCCAGAAAATATCCGGCGTTTGTTTGTTATATCCTTTCTATCAGCCTTTTAGGACCTGGGCCAAGATCCAAATTCCCGCGAAGAAAACTGTCCAACTTATAATTAATGGAGTAACCCACCAATCCGCTGCTCTCTTCTTTTTAACTTCCATGGTTATTTCTCCTTTTTTTGTCTAATTACCTTATTTTTATACCAACGAGGACTTTGACAATTAGGACACACAGCAACATCTTCTACACGCGGTACCCATTCATGATGGCAATGCTTGCACTTGAGTTTTTCTCCTAATTTTATCTCCATGATTTTCCCCTTTCTATTATACTATCTTTACTTAGCATATAGTATACAACAAATAAATAATTTGTCAATAGGTAAATTCCGAAATCTCGAAAATCCAGTCTCCAAATTCTCCTAATTTTCTACCCTAGGCAAATTCCTCTATTAGAAGGCCGAAAGTTAGCCTTGCCCCTGTATGTTTCTTCATCTTAAAAATCTAAGTGGCTAATTCGCCGTTATATGGCTTGACTTTCTTCTAGTATGTATTATACTAAAAAAGTTAAAGCTTTACTTTAAATTTACAAAGGGGGCTGTGAGAGCTCTTTAAGGGCGAGGACTAAAATGGTTCCATAGCTTTTCCTCTACTGAGGGAAAAGACAATTGAGAGAAATCTTAAGCTGTGGAATAAAAAAAGATAATAAAAATAACAGGAGTCTGGACTTCAATTTTAGAATTGAGGTTTATGCTCCTTTTTGTTATTTGAGGTAGGGGGGTAAAATTATGAGCAATATCGCATCTCCTGTAGATTTTCTAAACTCGTATATTAGAAGTGGTACAGATTATCAGATTGATATAGATTTAGCTCGAGATCTACCAGAACCACTATTTATAAATTACATAAGTCAACTAAACAAACAATTCGTTATACCTGCAAGAATTGCTTTTTCAGCTATCCAATCTCCTTTCGGAGTACATTTTTTCTACGCCCAATCCACGCCAGGTTTATTTCATACACAAAGACGTGTAGTCGACAAAATCCTCCTTATCTTTAGTAATTATTACCCTAGTGTTGATTGGGGGACGTCTGAGGGTGAGACTGACGAGGACCCGATAATTCCTGAAGAAGGAAAAAAGGAACCGTTACCTACTGATGTCTCTTGGTGGGATTCTTTTAAAGAATACTTCACTGTTATTTGTGCTCAAGGCTTTTGGTGGTTTAAGAAAGCTCCAACTATTAAGGAATGGTTTGAAGAGAATAAAACATCCCTACTTATTATCGCGGGTGTTATCATAATTGTAGTAGTCCTCGTTTATTCGAGACCCTACGTCATTCTTGCGGGTAAGGTTGTGAAGAAGAAATAATGGAAATCTCTAAAGTTTTTCTGCAGATAGGTAAAATGATGATAGAGGGAAAGAATGACCCTCAAGTAGATGAATTTGCCAAAGAGGTCAAGAATATCTCCGGGGATCTTTCGGATAATTTATTATGGAAGGTATCGAACGCAGTAACTTATACTAAGGATATTAAAGAATATTGGCAGAGCGCCTCAGAGACTTTAAATAAAGGCAGGGGCGATTGTGAGGACTATACTATTTTGCTAGGTGCTACTGCTTTAAGATTAGGAATTCTTACTAGATACAAAGTAGTTTCTATTAATGGCCAAACCTGGGAGCACATTTATCCTCTTTTTTATGATACAAGTAATAAAAAGTGGAATGCAGCTGATGGGACATTTAGAGATAGCATAAGATTAGGTAAGGAATGCAAGCATCTAGCCGAGGCCACTTATGGCGTTGATGGCGGAGTCTATCAACTTGGCTCTTATATCGAGCGTTCTTCTTTTCAATGGATATTTGCGTTAAGTATTCCATTTTTGGTGATAATAGCAATACTGGCTTCTAAATAGAGGTATAAATTGGATGCACCTAAAACTGAGAGAAAGATACAGAACGGCGAAAATTCTGGCAAACCAGTTCGTGGAAGAGATAAAAAATCCTTCCGACAAAAACTTCAAGGAATCTTTCGATCTGCTTTTAATCCTGATAGGGTGCGTGTTCTTGGTCTCGTTGGTCTTGTGTGTGTTATCAGCATTATTTTGTTTCTTACTTTAAAGGGAGGAAAAAAGAATGGAAAAAATAACACCCGAGAATAGACAAAAGATAATCCAAATGAGATTGGACGGCGCAACTTGGAAAGAAGTAGTTGAGAAGACAGGTCTGAGGCCAAACGCAAACACCGGTATATACAAAGCGAAATGGTTCCTGGAGGGAAAGAGAGCAGCTAAGGCAAAACGAAAAGGAGAACCCAAAAAGAAAGTAGTCCAAACGCCTGTAAAAGAAGTGAAAAAGGAAGAGATAAAGGTACCTGTAAAAGAAGTGAAAAAGGAAGCGGTAAAGACGGTAGAAAAAGAGGTCGAAAAGCATATAAAATCTTCTGATAAGGCACCTGCAAAGATAAAGAAAAAGGAAGTAGCTGAATCGGAAAAGACTAAAGAACCTGCAGAGAAGAAAAACTCTTTTGGTCTTTGGGCTATCCTTATAATAGCGCTAATAATCGGAGTAGTAGTAATATTCTTTCTACTGAAAGGGAAAAAATCAAAGATCGAAGCGCCAGAGGAAGAAAAGCCTAAGAGCCACGGATTTGAGGGTCGCTGTTTGGAGGAATTGTAATGGAAGAAGAAAAAGAGGTACTTGATTTAGGCAAGATAGATCTTTCACAATTTGCTAAAGAGGAATCCAAAGAGGAACCTGGAGAGGAACGTGTCGAAGAAGGCCCCGGACCGGAAGAAGAGAAAGAGGATGAGTATGTAGAAGTAGCTTTATCTACCCAAATGTTGGTGAGTTTGGTAGGGATGGCTCTATCTATGCGCTACCTGCCTGACAAGAATGCAGTTAAAGCTTTCAATAAAAAATATCGAGAGGATCTACCAAAGATTATTGAAGACTTTGGCTTAGAAGAAGTTTTTGAAGAGGTACTTGCCTCTACTCTTAGTTTTAAGGTTAAGAAAACAGATGTTCTCGACATAGTTTTACCGGGTTGGGTTGGATTGGCGGTAGTGCTAGGAGTGTTAGTCGTAGCAGGTCTAATCATTAAGGTGCCTAGTAAAGGAAAAGTAGAAGAGCATAAGGACATAAGAGAAGGAAAAGAACATGGTTTAACAAAAGAGCCAAGAAAGGATTGATAATGCAACGAACACAAAAAAACATAAAAACTAAGAAAATGGGAGGCAGTAGAAAACTCTTCAAACACGTGAAGCATTTTCATTGTATTTCTTGTGACAAAGATTTTCCTCTCAATACCAGAATTAAACTTTATCTTATTAACAAACATGGTTGGGTCTTTTGTGCTAAGTGCGAGAAGAAGATGAAGGCTATTTCAGAAAGAGAAGCTAGAAGGTAGAGGCTAGACATGCAAAATCGAAGATGGCTTATCGTAGGGATCACCGGCTCCGGGAAAAGTTACTTTACTATTTCTTTGATTAACAAATATGTCGCTCTCAAACAGAGGGGACACGTTGTTATCGTGGACTCTACAGACGCTTATAAGGAAGAAATACCTTATCTCAAACATTGTGAAGTAAAGCCCTTAGATTATTCTCAGATAGATTTCGAGAGGATCATAACCGAACATCAAAACGTGCTCTTTGAAGTATCCGGGCTTTTACCTAAGCAGGATGTCCTTTTTATGGATGCCCTTTGTAAATCCATAATGGAGGTACAAGATATCTTGCTAGTGGTAGATGAGGCTCATCGTTACTTACCAAAAGATAAACCGAGCAACGAATTTTTGATCTTGTTACGAGAAGGGAGGAAGCACTATATAGACAGCATTATCATTACACAATTTCCGATAGACCTCAATTTAATCGCCAGAAGACAAGCAAATTCTCTAGTAGTCTTCAAGCTCTTAGACGATACTGATACAGAAAAGGTCGCTTATTACTTGGAAATGAAACCAGAAGAGATCAGAGATCTCGAGCTTTTCGATTTTCTTCTAAAGGATCGTAACACTGGAGAAATGATAAAAGGGAGGTTGTAAGATGACAAAGTACGCCTACATTATTTTTAGTTTTTGTGTAATCCGGTTTATGTTTAGACACCCGATTATATCGTTGAGAAGTGGTTTTATGGGTGCTAGAATGTTCATTCATTCATTAGGGGGATAAGATTGCCTTTGAAGTCGTTTGAGTGTTCAGTCTGTGGTGCCCAATGTCCAAAGAAATATCTAGTTCATGGGCAGTTTGAGAAGCGTATGGCTTGGCTAAGACGACATAGAAAGAGAAAGCACCCTAGACTTCATAAAAAGTCAACAGCAAAAATGCTACGAACTAAAAAAGGAGGTAGTTTAATGAGGAAGATGAGGACTAATAAACGTATAGGTTCACGCATTAAGAGGAAATGGGGCAAGATTGGTGCTCCAAAATCAGCTAAAAGAAAAGCCTTTTTAGCTACAGTAAGAAGAAAAAAAAGAAAGTAGATACCGTATCTACAATACCTTGAAGGAGGTATGAAACATGAGAGCAAAAATTAGTGGCGTAAAGCAAATGGTGGTTCCAGCTTTGGGTATTGGAGCAGGAATGTTGGCCAGTCCTAAAGTGGCCGGTACGCATCCTACTTTTGCAAAATATCCTGAGCTTGCTCCGCTAATACTCCTAATTGTAGCTGTGCTGCTTCTGGGAGTGAGGAAGGCTAGAAGTTTCAGTATAGGATTGGGAGCAGTAGCTTTAGTATTTCTCTCAATTGCTATTTATAATAGGCTGAAGGGAAAAGTAGCTGTTGCGGCACCACCGACTAATGGGGAAGTTCCCCTGCCTAAGTACGAACCTGAATGGTGGGGTATTCCTGGGGGTGGAGTTCCTAGTTTGTAATAGTAGGAGAATCTTAACTCCTACAAAAAATATTAAAAAAGGGAGGATTAAATAATGAGAGGCACAACCATAAAGTTAACCTTAGATCGAGCTGATTTAGGGGTAGTAGGGAGTAATTCTACGGCTGCCGTTTGGTCAACTATTGTAGATATTACTGTCCCAGCGGGACTAGCGTATGTCCTTTATAATCATGCTCCTTTCGTGATTAAACTTGCCGCTACTGGCAACGTTGCGTTAGGAAGGAATGGTGAGATAATCATAGGGTTCAAAGGAGCGGGGGATTCGCTAGTCAAGGAGTTATACAAGTGGGATTACGGTATATTCTATGATCTGACGATCGCGAACCAGCGAAACAAGAATTACCGGGACCAGATAGCGGTGACAATGCCTTGGCCTTACGTGATTGTTCGAGAAGATGAACACCTTCTCTTGCAGGTCAAGCACGCTACCGCGGTTGTTATAGCTGAGGTCCTTAACGTTATTGAGTTTAATGTCAATAAAGTTATTATGGCCTAGGGATTAAGTTTTACCTGGGGCGGAGGCTTGGAACTACTGGCCGTCTGATTATTCCTAGTAGATTCGAGATACTCAAAATTAAAGAAAAAATCCTGGGGGTAGGACCTCTGGGTAAAGGGAAATACGATGAGATATTTAGGTTTGGAAGACTTTACAAGGTACAGTAATAAACTGGACATCATGTCGAGCATAGCCGAGTTTAAAATACCTAAGAATATGGTTTATGCTTTTAGCACTCGGCAAAACATGAGTATGTTTGTCCAGGAAGTGTTTGAGGGCACCGGAACTGGCTCAGAACAAGTGTTTACTCTTACCTCTGACGCTATTCAGTGCGCAGATTTGGGAGCAGATGCCACGGAAGGTGAGGATCAGGAAGGTCAAATAGTAGCCTACGTAGATGGGGCAATCAATTTTGCTTGGACTATTGACTGGGAGGCTATGACTATAACCTTTGATGTTGCTCCGGGCTCTGAGGAGGAAGTAAAAATCTTCTACTGCTCTAAGCTTAATGCTGAGGTAGGGGGAAGATCCGATGTTCTCGAGGTAAGGGCAGAGGCACCAGCCGGTCAGAATTTAGGGATTCCTATTTTCTCAGGAGCACTAGATGAGATTATGGGTAATGAACAAAACTCTGACATTGCACCTTTGAGGCTTGACAGCGCTGTCCTTCTACCAGAGGGATTTGTGTTAGCAGTCAAAGTTAATGCGGCTGCAGCTTGCATGGATGGAACTGAACCGATTCAAACCGGTTTAACACCTTTTGCAGGCTTATCTCATGCTTGTGAGAAGATAAGGATCCCTTATGAGAGGTTGCCTTACACTCGATTCCCTAGAAACTTCAAAGCGAGGGTTCTAGCGAGTATGGCAGTAAGCTAAGGAGGCTGTTATGATACTTAA
>WJOQ01000271.1 GCA_009618505.1 Clostridia bacterium
AAAGAAGATTTGAATTTTCCGTATCCACCTTTTGCCGTAATAATCAGTCTTCCTCCTATAGAAAGCCATTCTTCTATAGCCTTTTCCTGTTCAGAACTTAATTCAAGTGACTCTATATCATCCAGGATTAGTGTTTGGATTGCGTCGTAACCTATCCAGTGGCTGGGTAGTTTATTCGGATCGGTGTAAAGCACCTGCCTTACTTTCTTTATTTTTCCTTGGGCCAGAAAGTCAAATCCAGCATGGGTCTTATTGACTACCAGGATAAACCCCTCATCCATATAAAATGGCTGGATCGGAATCTCTTTTTTCAGCAGACTCTCTTTTCCGCTAATCAGCGAGACCTGCAAAGGATAGACATCCGTTTCCAGAAGTACATTGACTTGATAAAGCTTTCTCGAGGAAGAGGGAAGGAAAACAGGAATAGAATAGATGATTTCGGTAGGATCTTGTTCGAGAGGATTTCCCCTGGCCACTTTGATTAATAGAGTCCCCTCTAAGGAAGGACCTTGATTTTCAAGAAAAACTCTTAGAGGTGTCCAACTCCCGATTTTGTAAAATCCCTCGAAGCCTATCTCCACCTTCATTTGCAGAGGGGAAGTTGCCTTCGCCTCGAGAGCCATCAGTAGAAGAAAAATTCCCAGATCAGTAATGATCTTTCTGGTCCACTGCTTAGAGGTCATATTTTCCACTGAAAACTACTTTTCTTTTTGGCCACAAAAAAGAGAGTGCCAATGCCTCCTTTTTACACCTTCATTCTATGTTAATAAGTGTAATTGTCAACAATCCTTTCTTGAGGTATATTTTGACAATTGCTTGAAAAGTGCTATTTTGGCCATTAACTAGAAAGAGAAGATTTTCTATGAAGATTCTTGTTCATATCTGTTGTGCTCCCTGTGCTGTTTATCCTTTTTATAAATTAAAGCATGATTTTGAAGAGGTAATGGGTTTTTGGTATAATCCTAATATTCATCCTTTTTTAGAGTACCAGAGACGATTAGAAGCAGTAAAGGTTTGGGCTGAAAAGGAGGAAATGAGAGTTATTTACAGGGATGAGTATGACATAAAAAAATTTCTTCGCCAGGTAGTTTATCGAGAGTCACAGCGGTGTCTTTTCTGCTACTATGAGCGCCTGGAAAAAACAGCCATCTTTGCCCGTCGAGGTAAATTTGACTACTTTAGCTCTACACTGTTCTTATCTCCTCACCAGGATCAAGAATTACTTAAAACCGTAATAGAGGCAATAAGTAAGGAGTATGGAGTTAAGCCATATTTAGAAAGAATAGAAGGAGGATGGCGAAAGGGCATAGAACTTTCCAAGAAGATGAAGTTATACCGTCAAGAATATTGTGGCTGTATTTATAGCGAGGAAGAAAGATATAGAAAAAAATACCAGGAGAAGAGAAATAGATAGAGACACTATTATTGCTTCTGCAAATAGAATAACCATTAAAGTAGGCAGTAGTCTTTTGCTAAAGGAAAAGGGGGACCTCGATCTCCATTTTTTGGAAAGATTGAGCGAGAATATTGCTGCTTTAATTAGTAAAGGCAAAGAGGTTATTTTGGTTAGTTCAGGAGCTATTGGCTTAGGCAGGCAGGAACTCAATATAAGAAAAAGAAGCAACAGTATCTCCTTTAAACAGACTCTGGCCAGCATAGGACAGGCCCGTTTGATGAATATTTATTATCGGCTTTTTCAACAATATAATCTTCTAGTCGGTCAAATACTTTTAAGTGGAGTTGACCTTTCTCGGCGTTCTTCCTATCTCAATGCTCGCAACACTTTTCTCACCCTGCTTAAATTTAAGATTATTCCTGTTGTAAACGAAAATGATACTGTGGCCGTGGAAGAGATTAAATTTGGTGACAATGATACTCTTTCTGCGTTGGTAGCTGGACTAGTAGATGCAAATCTTCTGATAATTTTCTCCGACATAGAAGGTCTATATACCTCTGACCCCAGGACGAATTCAGAGGCAAAATTAATCAAAGAAGTGGATGATATAGATGAAAAAATAGAGAAAATATCCTTGAGCGCATCAATAGAGGGAAGGGTAGGGGGAATGCAGACCAAGATTAAAGCAGCCAAAATAGCTACTCGCTCTGGTATTCCGGTAATAATAGGAGGAGGAGAGAGAAACTTTTTGGGGAGAATTTTTGCCGGGGAAGAAAGAGGGACCCTCTTCTTGCCTAAAAAAGATGGTCTGACTTCTCGTAAGAAATGGATCGCTTATGCACATCTTCTTGCCGGTACTGTTGTTGTAGACGATGGCGCTAAAAGAGCTTTAATAGTGGAAGGGAAGAGTCTTCTCGCGGCGGGAATAATTGAAATAACAGGAAACTTTGAAGTAGGAGATTCGGTAAGCTTATTAGATATGAATAGTGAGGAGTTTGCCCGAGGTATAGTACATTATTCCTCAAAGGAGCTAAAAAAGATAAAGGGAACAAAAAGCTCACTGATTGAAAAGCAGCTAGGATATAAATATTACGATGAGGTTGTCCACCGCGACAACCTGGTAATATTGTAGCTTATAAAGTGTATCCCATTTCCTTAAACGATTTCTTCTGTCTTCGCCAATTCTTCTTTACTCCTACCCAGAGATCCAGATAGACATGACATCCCAGTCGTTTTTCTATCTCTTTTCGCGCTAAACTGCCAATCTTCTTAATCATTTTTCCTGAGTTACCGATGAGAATACCTTTTTGAGATTTTTGCTCTACATAAATAACTACACGAATATAAATTGGCCCTTCCTCTCTCTCTTCAAATTGGCTCACTTTGACCATAGTTGAATAAGGAATTTCTGCTCGGGTAAGGATAAATATTTTTTCTCTAACTAATTCTGATACTAAAATGCGTTCAGGCTGATCAGTAATAAAGTCACCAGGATAATAAATTGAATGATAGGGAAGGCGTTGGATTATCTCACCCATTAAGATAGAGAGATTGGTTCCTTTCTTGGCAGAGACAGGGATTATACGATTGAAGAGAAAAAGGTCTAAATAGTTTTTTTTTAGTGATTCTAGGTGTGATTCCTTGATTTTGTCTATTTTATTAATGATTAAAAAGGCTGGTTTATTTAGTTTTTTCAGCTTTTCTAAAACAAATCTGTCTTCCTCGTAAATAGAAAAAGGTTCTACCATTATAGCTATTATATCTGTGCCCTCTAAACTCTTTAATGCTTCTCCTACTACATGTCTGTCCACCAGTGTCCTGGTTTTATTAAAACTGATTATCCCCGGTGTATCCAAAAAAATTACCTGGGCTTCGTCGAAGGTGACTATTCCCTTAATAATGTTTCGTGTGGTTTGTGGTCGTGGGGAAACAATAGCTATCTTTTCTCCTATCAACTGATTAATCAGAGTTGATTTTCCTACATTCGGCTTGCCTACAACTGTAACAAATCCGGCTTTGAAGTTCTTCATTATTGTTCATAGTTCATGGTTCGTTGTTCATTGACCTGCTAACCCGTTAGTTAACTGGTTAATTGGTTAAATAGTTAGTTTCCCCCACCCTGGGAGAGAGCACTACTCACCAATTAACCACTCACCACTTACCATCTTATTGTTTTTGTCGATGAACTATGAACAATGAACTATACACTATTTTTTTAGAGGATGGGTAGATATTGTTCCAATTCATACGAGGTAACGCGAGAACGATAATTCTCCCACTCTATTCGCTTATTCTCTATGAGCTTGAAGAAGAGAGGCTCACCCAGTGTTTCCTTTAGCCAAACGCTCTCTTCAGCTACTTTTATAGCCTGCCAGAGATTCTCCGGAAGTTGCCCGATACCCTTTTCTCTCCTTTCTTCTCCGCTCATCTTATACACGTTTGTTTTTACAGGCTCCACAATATCATATTCTTTCTCTATCCCTTCCAGTCCTGCTGATAGCGTCACTGCAAAGGAGAGATAAGGATTGCAGGCAGGATCAGGGGATCTTAATTCGACTCGAGTAGCTGTTTCTTTGTCTGGTTTATAAAGAGGAACTCTGATTAGGTCCGAACGATTTTTCAGGGCCCAGGACAGATATGTAGGAGCCTCATACCCGGGCACTAATCTCTTATAAGAATTCACCCATTGGTTAGTGATTAGTGTAAATTCAGAAGCATGTCTCAATAAGCCAGCGATATACCTTTTAGCTATTTTAGAGAGGTGCCACTCATCTTGAGAATTAAAGAAAACATTTGCCTCACCTTTAAAAAGAGACTGATGAATATGCATACCGCTTCCATTTTCTCCAAAAAGCGGCTTAGGCATAAAGGTAGCATAAAGATTGTTCTTCAAAGCAATCTCTTTAATCATCAAGCGAGCGGTCATAGTATTGTCAGCCATATTTAGAGCATCAGTGTATTTCAAATCAATCTCATGTTGACTAGGAGCTACTTCGTGGTGAGAACATTCAACTTCTATATTCATATTCTTAAGAGTAAGAACTGTCTCTCGACGAAAGTCGCTGGCTACATCTCGTGGCGTGAGATCAAAATATCCCCCTTTATCCAGTCCTTGAGGAGGCACTTGAGAAGACTGAAAGTAGAAATACTCTAGTTCCGATCCTACATAGAAGGTATATCCGATGTCAGAAGCCCTTTTTAAGTTCTTTTTTAGCACATAGCGTGGATCCTCGGCATAGGGATTTCCATCCGGCTTCAGAATATCACAGAACATCTTGGCCATAACTCCTAACTGATTAGAAGAAGAAGGCATCAAGGAGAAGGTGGAAGGATCAGGCATGGCAATCATATCGCTTTCTTCAATGCGAGCAAATCCCTCGATAGAAGAACCATCAAAACCAACTCCTTCTTCTAACGCCGCTTCGAGTCCTTCCACAGTGATAGCAAAGCTTTTCAGGAATCCTAATATATCAGTGAACCACAGACGAATGAATTCCACTTTTCTCATTTTTACTTCTTCAAGTACCCATTCTTTATTTTTTATCTGCATATTTATACTCTTTTTTATTTAGTAGGTTGAGCAGTATTAATTATTCTTCCCGTATGTATTCTTCAATAATCTCCTTTTGGATTGTTTCCCTTAACTCTTCATTGAGGGGATAAGCAGTATCTATATATTCTCCATTAGGCAGTTTACGAGAGGGCATAGCTACAAAAGGCCCGTTTTTCCCCTCGATAACTTTCAATCCATGAATACGAAAAGAATCATCAAATGTAATTGTTGCCCAGGCCTTGAATTTTTCCTTACCCTCAACTTTCCTTATTTTAACTTCCGAAATTCTCACTCTAGACCTCCTTAAGACTTCTATCTATAGGTTGGACTAAATAACCCCTTCCCATCCCTTCCAGTTTGCTGAGGATTTCTTGCCCCTTCTGTCTATCTTCTACTATAGCAAAAACAGTAGACCCGCTTCCTGTCATCAAAGCTCCTCTCGCTCCCGCCTCTTTCATCTTCTCTTTAACTGACCCTACCAGGGGAAACCTCTCTAAAACCACCTCCTCTAATTTATTATATAGAGAATTGCTTATTCCAAGTAAACCCTCTTTTCTAATTGATTTTGCCAGAAGTCTAGCACTTAATTTTTTCTTTGTCAATCCAATTCTCACTCTTTCATATACCCAGGCAGTAGAAATAGGAACGGTTGGGTCTAAAAGGACCAACCATCCATTTCTCAGAGGAGGAAGAGGAATAAGAACTTCTCCCTTGCCTCGTACTAGAGATGTTCCTCCTTGTAAACAAAAGGGAATGTCGGCTCCCAGTAAACTAGCCCATTCCTTAAGGTCGGAGAGTAGGATATCTGACTGAAAAAGCCTATTCATTCCCCATAAAGTAGCTGCAGCATCAGCACTACCTCCCCCC
>WJOQ01000243.1 GCA_009618505.1 Clostridia bacterium
GAGGTAGAATAAAGAATCACTCGGCTGGTCATATTGCTACTGAAGAAGCAAAAGAATTGATTGAGACAATTAAGGATAAGCTAGGAAGTGAAGATATTGTCTTTTATCCTGGAGTGAGCTATAGACATCTGCTGGTCTTGAGAGAAGCGAGATTCTCAGCTAGCGTTGAGTGTACTCCGCCCCATGATGCTTTAGGTGTGCCTGTAAGGGAAGTCTTACCCAGGGCAAAAGAGAAAGAGGCACAGGAAACAGCAAATCTGTTAAGCAAGATAATACTCGATTCCAGAGACGTTTTAGAAGATCACCCTATTAATCTTATCCGGGAGAAACAAGGCAGGGATAAGGCCAACATGCTCTGGCCCTGGTCACCAGGCAAGAAGCCTCGTATGAGAAAATTTCAGGAAAGATTCGGAATAAAAGGAGCTGTGATTTCAGCCGTCGATCTTATTAGAGGGTTAGGTATTTATGCTGGTTTTGATGTGATTAAGGTCAAGGGAGTAACAGGACTCTACGATACTAACTACGAGGGAAAGGCTGAGGCGTGCCTGAAGGCATTAAGAGAATATGATTTGGTCTGGGTTCATGTAGAGGCAAGTGATGAAGCTTCTCACCAGGGCGATATTGATTTGAAGATTAGAACGATTGAGTATTTTGATAAAAGGTTAGTAGGAATAGTATTAGAGGAAATAGATGAAAATACTCGTATTGCTGTATTATCGGATCACCTTACCCCAATTAAAGTAAGGACTCATGTTGCTGAAGCAGTGCCGTTTTTAATATATAATTTAGAAAAAGCGCCCGATGGGGTTAATCGGTTTGACGAATTTTCTTGTGCTGAAGGTAGTTTTGGTTTGTTGCAAGGAGGCGATTTCATAAAGATATTCCTTAAAGATAGCGTATAGTGAAAAATGAAGATAGTTGTCAATAAAAGAGAATATGAGGTAATCGAAGAGCCAGAAAAACATATTCTTGTTTCTACAAAAAAAGAGATTCATGGATGGTGGCCAGGTAAAAGAGAGTGCACCTCAGAGAGAATGCTTATCAATCCTTATAATGGTTGCGGCATTGGATGCTTCTTTTGTTACGCGTTAGCCTTTCCAGGACATTTTCAGACCTTCTGCGAAAAAGGAATCATTACAGTAGCTAAGGATTTTGACCGAGTAGTGGCAAAACAACTCGACTCTATAGATATTGCCAGTTGCGGTTATCTCAGTCCAGTTACTGACCCTTTTCAGCCTTTGAACGAGAAATACCACCTATCAGAAAAGATAATCAGGGTTTTTATAGAAAGAAACATCCCGATTGAATTTATTACCAAAGCATTCATTCCCCAGGAAGTTATTGAGCTTATAAAACTGCAGACACATTCCTTCGGACAGGTTTCTATACTCACCCTTGATGATAAAATGAGGAAGCTCCTTGTTCCTGGCGGCAGCTCAACTTCAATTTTATTCAATAATCTGGAAAGATTAGCCAATGAAGGAATTTTTGCTGTTTGCCGTATAGATCCAATCTTTCCCTATCTTACCGATAAGCCAAAAGATTTAACAGAATTGATAGAAAGAGCCAGAGGCATAGGAGCAAAGCATATCATTGCTAGTGTCCTCGATATTCCCGTTAGAATTAAAGAAAAAATCCTAAAAGCCTTAAAAAGCCACTTTGGAGTGGGGATAGAGTGGGATTATCGAAAGCTATACCAGGAGAAAATCGATGCTTATCTTAATGCCAGGATAGATTATCGAAAAAAAATCTTCGACCTTTTAGGTAATATCTGCGAAAAGAAGAATATCACTTTTGCTCTCTGTATGGAGTATCAGCTCAAGGAGGGAGAGGCTGTTGGTTTGAATCAGGAGTTTATGAGTTCCCGAAATT
The DNA here is from genome assembly GCA_009618505.1 of Clostridia bacterium. The sequence continues at coordinate 1,873 of WJOQ01000243.1, forward strand.
GCGAAGGGATAGATATACCGATTTATGGAAGAAAGGAAGAAAAGTTTTATCCAGTCAGCAGTTGTAGTGGTGAATGTCTTAACTGTAGTGATCCTAAATGTGGCATCGAAGATTTAGCCATGAGTAAGGATGGCTCAAGGAAAGATTGGTATCTCAAAGACTATCGTCGATGGTCGGAAAAACGTAGATGTTTTCCGAATATTCGTTAAGTACAGACAGATAACCAAGATATTTCTGACTCGTTCTTTCGAACTCATCAAAATACTGCGGCTTTACCGAGGAAGCAGTAGGAAATTTTGTCTGGAGAAAATTGACAAAACGGCCGTTCTGTGTTATGCGAAAATCGAGGTGTGGGCCGGTAGACAAACCAGTAGATCCTACGTATCCAATTGTTTGGCCTTGCTTTACTTTGACTCCCTTTCTAATTCCTTTTGCATAACGGGAAAGGTGGCCATAACTGGTAGTAATACCTTGAGCGTGCTTTATTTTGATATATCTTCCGTACCCACCATTCCAGCCTACAAAAGTTACCGTCCCCTCGGCAACTGTCCAGACTGGAGTTCCGGTGGGAGCAGCATAATCTATACCCAGGTGAGGACGATAGATTCTTAAAATGGGGTGAAGTCTATTCCAGGAAAAACCAGAGCTTATTCGGCGGTAATTTAAAGGGGAACGAAGCAAAGAACGGCGCAGTGACTTACCCTCGGACGTGTAATAATCAGAATGATTTTCCTTATCCTTAAAGAATATAGCAGTGTGAATTCTCCCTTGGTTGATATATTGCGCAGCCAGAATTCTTCCTTGTGTGACAACTTTACCTTCAGGAGAGAGATGTTGTTCCCATATAAGTTTTAAGGCATCTCCTTTACGAGTGTCAGTAAGAAAGTCTATTTCCCAGGCAAATATATCTGCAAATCGGTAAATTAGGTCCACCTCAATTTTTTGTTTTCTCATTGATTCATAAACTGAGGACTGAATACTTGTCTTCGCTCCCATAAGGACCTTATGCACAGGGATTTCCCTTTCATAAGCCGAAAAAACTCCTTCTTTTGATTCTTCCACCGCATAGTATTTTAAAGAATTAGGGAAATATTCGAAGAGAAGTCGTCCATCCGGATATTCTTTTAGTTTGAGTATGTCTCCCGGCTTAGACTTTCTAGGATTAAAAATAGATTTCAGTGCCTGAGTAATAGAATAGGTTTGTTGCGAGGAAATATCTGCAGAAATAAGAGCTTCATAGATAGTCTCTCCGTGATGGATAGTTGTAGATAACAGAAGAGTTAGGTTGTTTATAGTAGTTGAGTCTAATTCTTGCGGTGCTTTTTCTGAAATAATTGATTCAGGTGTCTTGGGAGAAAGCAACCATCTGGAAGAAGGGGGAGAAGAAAAATGAAGGAGAGCTAGTGTTATCAATGGAAAAATAATTATAAAGAGGATGATTTTTTTCATTTATTGATTGTACTTCCTTGAACGTCGGCAGGGTTTTATTTCTCTATCCCCTAATTCTATTTTTTCCATATTTTATCATTAAATCATATTAAAGGCAAATGAGATAGGGCTTACCTTTTTGATACGAATTGATTTCCTTTGATGTAGAATCTCAATTTAGCCTGGCCTCCAGCGCTCACCCCAATTCTTGTAGCAGAAGTTATTTCAAATTCCTCCCTTATACCCTCTTCAATTATCAGAGAACCAGAGATTAAGTCCTGTTTATGTTCTTTGTCGGCGATGGCAAAAGCTTGAGTCAATTTACCTGGACCATTAGTCAAATTCTTTATCTCATCGATTTTCCTTATTCTCTTCATCACTCCAATCCCTTCCTGGGGGTCTAATGCTCTTAGTAACACCGCGCCTGCTTTCCCTTTTTTCTCTGTCACTATATTAAACAGATAATACATGCCGTAGATAAGATAGACATAGGCTGTTCCCGGTATTCCCCACATTATCTTTGCTCTCTCAGTTCTACCTCTGAAAGCATGGGAGGCAGGATCCTCCTCTCCGTAATAGGCTTCTGTCTCTACGATTTTTCCCTTTATTGTAGCTTCGGCCAATTTTCTGACCAGCATCTTTCCCAGAAGGTCTTTAGCTACTTCTTTTGTATCTCTTGCATAAAAGGAGCGGGGAAGTAGTTTTGTCATTTGCTGACTCCCTTTGGACTCAACTCTTTGTACTTATTTTTGCTTAATTCGGGGAAAAGTCAATCAGTTTGATTGAAGATCGAGAAAATTTTGACCTTTAGCTTAAAATAGCCTATAATTGGTCAAATTATCAAAAGATTTAGTGCATTTCAGAGCTGTATGGTAGAGAGCAAAGAATAGATTACGACTAGAAGATACTTGAATTTTGCAGAGAAACAATTAAGAGAAGTGAAATGAAGGAGGTCAGGAAAATGGAAAAACGTCCTCTGGGCAAGACAGGTATAACACTTTCTGTAGTTGGCTTTGGCGGTATCATAGTGATGAATGAGAGTATAGCTAACGCGCGTCGATTGGTTGCTGAGGCAGTCAGCCGGGGTATCAACTATTTTGATGTTGCGCCCAGTTATGGTAATGCAGAGGAGCGCTTGGGTCCTGCTCTGGAGCCATATCGAAAGTCTGTGTTCCTGGCATGTAAGACTGGCGAGCGTACCAGGAAAAAAGCCTCGATAGAATTGCATCGCTCTCTTCGTCGTCTGCGCACAGACCATGTCGATCTCTATCAGCTTCATGGGGTGACCACATTAAAAGAAGTGGATCAGATCATGGGAGCGGGAGGTGCAATGGAAGCTTTCTTGGAAGCTCGAAAGCGAGGATTAATACGATACATTGGGTTTTCTGCCCACTCCGAGGAGGCAGCCTTATCGTTATTAGACCACTTTGCTTTTGATAGTCTTCTCTTTCCATTCAACTGGGTATGCTGGCATCAGGGACATTTCGGTCCTAAAGTACTGAGCAAAGCGCAAGAAAAAGGCCTAGGAGTACTTGCTCTAAAAACACTAGCCAAAAGAAAATGGAAGGAAAATGAGGAACGAAAATGGCAAAAGTGCTGGTATGCACCGGTGGACAATTATAATGAAGCCAGACTGGCCCTTCGATTTACCCTTTCCAAACCAATTACAGCTTCAGTGAGTCCTGGGCACATCGAACTTCTACGCTGGGCATGTGATGCTGCTGATGAGTTCAAGCCGCTCTCGCAGGAAGAAGCTACTCAGGTGGCCAGGTTAAGCGAAGGTCTTGACCCTATCTTTCCTGAGTCGAAGGTTTGAGAGGTAAACTCTCTCACCTATGAGGAGAGGTTATTGGTTTACTTAGGCGAGTTATCTATTTAGTGAAACCAGTTAAATCAAAATGTCAGATGGAAGGAAAGTGGCCCAATTTTTACAAAAGTAAGGGTTTTAGGGAATTCTGACGGATGAAACTCTTTTTCTTTTCAAAGGAATGAAGCGATGATACAGATTTATTCAACTCGCCTTATGGTTGAAGCAGATGTGATAAAATCAATTCTGGAAGATAATGGTATAAGATGTGTCTTGTGGGATAGTCGAATCGGAACAGTATATCCTGTAATTCAAATAAGAGTAATGGTGGAAGACGAAGATTTTGAAAAAGCGGAGAAGATTATTGAGGACTATCAGAGGGAAAATAAGAAAAATGAGGATGGTGAACAAATAAATAATTAAATAAAATGAAAGGAATGTTTTGAAAATAGACCAGGAAATGAATTCTTCCAGAAAATTAAAAGCTGATTTACACCTCCATACTAAAGAGGATCCCAAAGATAAAGTTAAATATACGGCTAAACAATTGATTGACGAAGCCTGGCGTCAGAAATTTGATGTCTTAGCTATTACCAATCACAATATGGTTCTCTACGATGATTACCTGAAGAAATATGCTTTAGATAAAGGAATAGTTCTCATTCCTGGAATAGAGGTGAAAGTAGAGGGGAAACACATTATTTTACT
>WJOQ01000275.1 GCA_009618505.1 Clostridia bacterium
ATGCGCTAATTTGACTTACCTCAAGAACAATATAAAATTTAACGACACTTATTATGCAAAAAAGGGGAAGAAAATGAGAAAAAAGAGGGCAGTAATAATTGCTGCTTTAGTAACGCTGCTGTTTAGTACTATTGCATTACCTTCCAACAATGAAATCATAGAAGGTGCCTGGCAGGGAACCCTGAAGGTCTCCGGAATAGAGCTCAGGATCGTGTTCAAGATTTCCGAACAATCGGACCGCGTGCTGACCGCTAGCATGGATAGCCCTGACCAGGGAGCAAAGGACATACCTGTAGATGAAGTTATTTTTGAAAATGGCAACCTGCGTCTCGAAATTAAGTCTGCTATGATTGTTTTTGAAGGAAAGCTCAAGGATGATGACTTGAGCATCGAGGGAGAGTTGAGACAAAGTGGGCAGTCGTTTCCTCTCGTACTCAAGCGCGTTGACGAACCTGCCCAAGTCCGCCGACCCCAGGAGCCAAAAAAACCCTACCCTTATGAAGAAGAAGAGGTAGTCTATGAAAACAAAGAGGCAGCAGTTAAGCTGGCCGGCACTTTGACTAGTCCTGGCCAGGGAGGTCCATTTCCGGCTGTATTGCTCATCTCGGGTTCTGGTCCTCAGGATAGAGACGAAACCCTGCTTGGTCATCGTCCCTTCTTGGTACTGGCAGATTATCTTACGCGCTGCGGCATTGCTGTTTTGCGAGTAGATGACCGAGGAGTGGGGAAATCAGGCGGCGATTTTACTCAGGCTACAAGTGAAGATTTTGCCAGCGATGTTCTGGCTGGCCTAGAATATCTCAAGAGCCGTGAGGAGATTAACCCAAAGCAGATTGGTCTCATCGGACACAGCGAAGGAGGAATGATTGCACCTATGGTGGCAGTTCAATCCTCAGATGTTGCCTTCATTATATTGATGGCAGGAACAGGTCTGACCGGGGAGGAAATTCTCTATTTGCAGACCGAGCTGATTGCCAGGGCAGAAGGGGTAAGTGATGAAGTTATTGCCAAAAACCTCTCCCTACAAGAACAAATGTTTACTATAGTGAAAGAGGAAAAGGACAGTATATCGGCTGAAAAAAGACTCCGCACCATATTGGAAGATGTGACATCAAAACTGGAACTCAGTGAAAAAGAAAAAGAGATGGCTGAGGCTAAGGCTGAAGCCCAGATTAAGTCAATATTATCTCCCTGGTTTCGCTACTTCTTAACCTATGACCCCAGGCCAACCTTGATGAAGGTGAAATGCCCTGTTCTGGCCATTAATGGCCAGAAAGATGTCCAGGTGCCACCCAAAGAGAATCTATCTGCCATTGAGGAAGCGCTGAAACTTGCAGGCAATAATAACTACACCATAAAGGAACTACCAGGTCTCAATCATCTCTTCCAGACTGCCCAGACTGGTTCTCTCTCTGAATACGCACGGATTGAAGAAACCATCTCACCTACTGCTTTAAAGATAATGAGCGATTGGATACTGGAACAAACCCAAGATAAAAGTATCTCTGACTGTGGCTGCCAATAAGCCCTCACCCCCTTGAATTGGCTAAAAGTAAGGTATCGGCCGAAACTTCCATGCTTCGAAATATTTAGAAAGGGAATCTGTGGGCGGTGAGTCCAAGATCATCCCTCATTTCAATTATTTCTTCTTGCAGTTTTTTGTTTAATGGAATACCTTTTTTCTTTCTTTCAAGCCAAGCAAGGTGTTCCTTCTCTCCGGCGGTATAAATCCTATCCTCCCCTGGCATTTTTTTTGAAGCACGCAGAGCCCTCAAAATATTACCTGCTGTTTTCTTAAAGCACTTCAAATCTATAAAGGAGGAAATGTCAATTGCTATAAAAAAATGTCCAAGATGGTAAGGAACCCTTCTCCCACCGTCTATCCCTGAAAGCATTTTCAAAAAACTTCCTCCCTGAAGAGCAGAGCAAAGAATTTCTACTATAGTAGCATATCCATAACCTTTATAACCGCCACCCTCTTCCCCAATGCCGCCAAGGGGTGCAAGAGCCGCCTTCCCCGTCTGCAACTCTTTTAAAATCTGATGGGTATCTGTTCTCGTCTTTCCGCTTTCGTCTATGACCCAACCCCTGGGCATTTCTTTTCCCTCCCTATCATATACTTCAATTTTCCCGCGTTGAGTGATCGAGGTAGCACAATCAAGAACAAAAGGAAATTCTTCATCTGTAGGAATTCCAAAAGTGAGAGGATTTGTTCCCAACATATTTTCGACGCCGAAAGTTGGCGCAATGGATGGCCTGGCATTGCTTCCGGTAATTCCAATCATACCTGCTTGCACAGCCATTATTGCGTAGTACCCGGCAATGCCATAATGAGTAGAATTTCTCACAGCAACCATTCCCATGCCAAATTTCTTAGCCTTCTCAATAGCCATACCCATGGCCTTTTCAGAGATTACTTGCCCCATCCCGTTATGACCGTCAGCAACAGCTGTGGTAGGCCCCTCTTTTACAATTTCAAAATGAGTAACAGGAGACTGAATTCCTGCTTTAATTCTATCATAATATATTGGTTTTAAGCGGTTAATGCCGTGAGAATCTATTCCTCTTTTATCTGCACTAATGAGAACATCAGCGCAGACTTTTGCATCTTTTTCAGCAACTCCTAACCCTTTGAAAACATCAACCATAAACTTCTCCATAATGTCAAAGCTAATCCAGACAATATTTTCACCCATTTACTTGTCTCCTTTTGCCTTAAGGGGTATTATTGATATTCCTTGAAGTAGAGGGATTTATATGTGCACCGAAGGACATTCCTTACTCGTATATAGTATGTAGTATATCGTATATCGAAAACGAAGAGTGCGTGAATCATATTCCGTCAACAGCATTGCTTTGTAGATTTTAAGGTTTTTTCTTACGAGATACTAGCAACGAGCAACTAGCAACGGTATTGTTTTTGCACGGGAAAGAATATATCCTCGTCTCTGACTACACGTTCAAGAGTCACAAGGGGCAACAACAGGTGTTTCAACTTTTCTCATAGTAGCACTTAGGCGGCGAATATACGACTTTGCCCATAAGAAAGCCACCACTGCTCCAATGGTGTTACCCATTACTATACCAAACCATACTCCCATTAAACCCATATCCAGGATGAAAGTAAACAGCGTAGTAAACAAAAGCGTTAATAGGACGGTACGAACAATTGTTGCTATTAGGGCGTTTATTCCCTTGCCCACACCCTGGAACATAGAAGAAGAAAACATGCCAAAGGCTGTTGCTGGATAAAAAAAGCACATTATCCTGAGAAAAACTATGAGATCACTGGCGATTCGATTTGCACCTTGGGCCCGGGTAAACACCGCCGTAATCTGGGGAGCGAGGAAAAAGACGGCAATACCTACTACCACCTCAATAATAATACCTATCTTTAAAGCATGCATAAAGGCTATATTAATCTTCTTAAAAGCACCTTCACCAAAAGCAGCGCCGCTGACCGAGACAACAGCGGTAGCGATACCAAGAAGAGGAAGTATGGCAACGGTCGCCACTCTCCATCCGGTGACATAAATTGCCACACCATCAGTACCACCAATACGAACCAGAATAAGATTAATCATTAACATGGTAAATGACATGGAGAGTTGCTGGGCTGAGGCAGGCAAACCAACTCTAAGAATATCTCTTACGATCTCCCTGTTGAAGCGAAATTTACGAAAACTAAACGAGACGTAACTGTCCTTTTTAAGAAAGAGCCAATTGAACAGCAATAGGGATGTAATGAATAAAGATAAAATGGTAGCCCAGGCAGCCCCGGCAACACCAAGCCCAAATGTATATATGAAAATAGGGTCCAGTACAATATTAATCCCGGCTCCCAATGACATAGCGAACATAGCTCTTTTTACGCTTCCCTCACTACGAAGTATAGCGTTTGCTATGTTCACGAAGAATATGATCAGGGTACCGGCGAACATTATCCTGGCATAGGATACTGCCATAGCAAGCGTCCTGCCGGCACCCAATAGGGTGAATATTCTCTCAGCAAAAATAAACAATGGGACGGTTAAAAAGACTGCCGCCAAGAACATTATGACAACAGTATGAACCGCAACATTGTCTGCTCCTCTCTTATCCCTGGCTCCTATCCTGCGGGATATGGCAGAGCCACCGCCTAATCCTATCCCCGTCGCTATAGCCATAGTCATAAAGAAAAAGGGAAAGAAAAAACCTACCGCGGATAAGGCATCTGCACCCAGCCCCGAGACCCAAATAGCATCAACAAAATTGTAGATTGTTTGGACCAACATTGCAGTAATCATAGGTAAGGCGAGTCTAATAATAGCTCTTTTAGGCTCACCTAACAGAGTCTTGACACCCTCGGTCTGTATTTCAGGAGAAGACGTATTTGACATTCTTAACTTCTTCTTCTAGAAATACCCGTTGGCCCTCGGCCAGCGGTTCTGGGTCGATGAGAAATATGCTGCATTCTTTTAAATATTTTCTTTCGGTTTAGCTTTCTTATCGGAAATCGCCTTTGATAATTTTTCCGAGCCATAAAAATCGCCTCCTCGTGTATTCATTGTTCGTAGTTCATTGTTCATTGACCAAAAATCTCTGGCTATGAACCTTATTCTTTTTCTCGGTGAACAATGAACTATGAACTGATATATTTTCCCAGAATATCCCAGGAACCTTCTAATTCATACTCTCCAATCAAGCGTTCCATTTCCTGCATTACCTTAGCCTGAGCAATAGTAATATCATCAGGATGACTCCGCAAGGAAGACTCATAGGCCTGTCTAATGGAAGTTCCAATATTGATTTTGCTGATGCCATTTTTAATAGCCTGCATCATTGAGGACCTCTCAATACCTGAGCCCCCGTGTAAAACAAGAGGAATCCTGGTTACCTCAACCAGCTTTTTGAGATGTTCTATATCCAGGCGGGCAGAAATCTTCTTTTCATCTTTAGCTACACCACTTATGGCTCCATGAACATTTCCTATGGCCACTGAAAGCCAATCCACTCCTGTCTCTTTGGCAAAACGCTCAGCCTCTCTAATTCCGGTAAATCCCTTTTTAGTAGCGAAAAGCTCCTCATAAGGAGGAAGAGGACCCTCTTCATGGCCGAGCACAGCTCCTAGTTCAGCCTCAACCGGCACATCACAATTATGGGCAAGTTCCACTACTTTTCTGGTAACAGAAATATTTTCTTCCAGGGTCAATCTTGACCCATCAATCATAACTGAGTCAAATTTAACCTCAAGAGCCAATTTTATAAGATACTCCCAGTCAACCTTTTTCCCATCTTCGTCAATTACAGGCACATGGTCTAAATGTAGGCGAGTAAATATTGGCTCTCCCAAAGCATAATACCTTTCGGCAACCTTCTGAAAACTACCCGCACCAAACTTTTCCACATCTGGTCGAGCAACCTCCACTAATCCAAAGGTGCGATGCTTTTCAAGGCTCTCTATAATAGGTTCAATCATAGGTATGTAGGCAACATTGAAGGCAGGAACCAAAATTCCTTGCCGGTACGCTTGTCTCATAATCTCATCAACAGAACTCTTTTCTTCGATCATCAGGTTTTGTCCTTTCTAGTTTGTATTATAACCGAGAACTATACTGCTAGTCCAGTTTTTCTAAAGGTTTTTTTTGTTTTTCGCTATACGCTAAACACTATATGCTACACACCAATTTTAAGGGTTACATATTTTATGAGGACAATATCCATTCTCTAAAGCTTCATTTCTGGTCTTAAAATAGACACGATTGCCAGGAATTACCTTGTGAGCTCTCTTGCAGCCCGGGTAATGAAAGACAT
>WJOQ01000279.1 GCA_009618505.1 Clostridia bacterium
AAAGGAGTAAAAATAGTACTTTAAAGATTTTAATTCTATGCACAATTCACCAGGTATATACTTGACGGTAAGGGTGGCCTGATCCGGAAGTCCAGAAAAAGGACAAACGCAGGTGAATTCGTCGGTAGCATGCTCCATATGGATAGGGCGATAATGATACCGGTAAGGAAAGGTTTCAAGGATAGAGCGATCAATGACAGAAGGGTCGAAAGTCTTCCCCACTGCTTTCCTTGCTTTTGCTTCAAGCTCAGAGGAGATTCGGTCTTCGTATTTCATCTTACCTTCATCCTTCAACGTCTAAACCTCTTCCTTCAATATCGTCTCTATTTTGTCCTGTAAAGCCTTTTTAGGGACTATCCCCACTACCTTATCAACCAGCTTCCCGCTGCGGAAAAACAAAAGAGTAGGAATTCCCATAATACGATATTCTCCAGCAACAGTAGAGTTTTCGTCAACATTCAGTTTTCCCACTTTAAGCTTTCCCTCATATTCCTTGCTAATCTCTTCTAATACTGGTGCCATCATACGGCAGGGAGCACACCACTCAGCCCAAAAATCAACTATTACAGGAAGTTCTGAATTTGTAACCTCATCCTTCCAGCTTTGCTCGTTTAAAGAAATTATCTCTGACATATTTTCTCCTTCATATTATCCTGATTAGTCGAAGAATCATCTCTCTGCAATCTGTTCTACTTTACTTCTTTTTCTATCTCTAATTGATAATGGTTTTCATTCTTACTATAATTAAATGCTGGAAGGTCGTCAAGCTCTACAATGTCCTTCTTTGACCTTTTGGCAAATTACTATATGGTAATTATGAATAAACAATTATAGCAAAAGTTGCAAAAATTTCAACTAACCCAAAAAAAAAGTTGCACATAATAAAAATTTGTATTATAATATAGAGAATGTTCTATATAGAAAACTTTTGATAACTGAGTTGATTTTGTAGAATATTAATCTAAATCAATAAAAAGAAGGGGGAAGACTTTAATATGAAAAATCAAGAAAAAAAAGAAGTGGGTAAAAAGACTACAATGGAAAAGGAAAAGATAGATGTTGCTAAAACTTTTGGCATACTGGGAAGCAAAGTGAGATTGCAGATATTAAAGATAATCGCCAATGAGGAAAAGTGCGTAAACTCTCTTAGCAAGAATCTGAGGCTCTCGCAACCCACAATCTCCTATCATCTGGGACTCTTGCTCAATTTTGGTTTGGTCGAACAGTTCAAAAAAGCTCAATGGGTAAGATACAAATTAAATAAGAACAGGCTAGCAGAATTGATGAGTGTTTTTTCTGAGCTCTACGGGATTATCAGTTTTCAAAAAAGAAAGCGAGGGAGCCAACAAAAGGTTAAAAAATGAAAAAGTAAGGAGGGACAGAATGGATATAACTTATCTGATAAGATTCTTTTTGAAGAATCAGGTAAATCGTTGTGCCTTCAGCCTATTTGCCAGAAAGAATAGAAATGGCAGAAGTGCTCTTGCAGACATCTTCTCTCTTTACAGTAGTGAAAATGGCTATCTGCCATTTCTCAGAAAGCTAGAGATATTTCCCTTTTATCTCTTTTTCGAATCGGGCAGAATTCTCTTCAAGCAGACTAAAGAAGAGGTGAAAAAGAAACTCAACAGTCCTGCAATGCAAAAAGGAATATCCCTTACTATGAGGTCAGTAGCTCATTATGGCTTAACCTATCCGCAAAAATTTATTGCTCCTCCTATAGTAGTCTGGAACTTTACTAATATCTGCAATTTAAAATGTAAGCATTGTTATCAAAGCGCCGGTAAAAAATTACCCCAAGAACTTTCTCTAGCCAAAAGACTGAATATTATTGACCAACTAGCAAGAGAGGAGGTTCTCTCGATTGCTTTCTCGGGAGGAGAGCCTCTGATGGACAGGGACCTCTGGCCGGCAATCGAAAAAGCAAAAAAAGAAAATATGTATGTCTCTATAGCCACCAACGGAACTTTAATTACTGAAAAAATAGCAAAAAGAATGGCCGAAGTAGGAATAGACTATGTGGAGATAAGTCTAGATAGTATTCACCAAGAAAAACATGATGAGTTCAGAGGGACCCAGGGAGCCTGGGAAAGAGCAGTAAGAGGAATAAAGAAGGCCGTGGCCCAGAAAGCCTACCAAGTAGGCTTAGCCTCTACTATTACCAGAATGAATTTTAATGAACTAGAAGATTTGATAGAATTCAGCATTAGTTTAGGAACGGACAAATTCTTTGCCTTCAACTTCATCCCGGTAGGACAAGGAAAAGATTTGATTGATCTGGATTTGACTCCCTCTATGCGAGAAAAAGTGTTAAACACTCTCTATGAATATTATCTTGAAAAAGGGACAACTACTCTTACTACCTGTCCTCAGTATGCACGGGTCTGTATGGATAAGAGCCAGGGAGAGTTCGCTGCTAGTAGTCACTACAGTATGAGCAAAGGGGATAAAACCCGCCTTCTAGCTGAATTTATAGGAGGGTGCGGAGTAGGAAGAGCCTACTGCGCTATTCAACCGGACGGAATAGTCACTCCTTGCGTGTATATGCCCATAGAGGTAGGTGACCTAAAAAAGCAAACCTTCAAGGAAATATGGAATAATTCCAGTGTTCTGGAAGAACTTCGCAGTCGTGAAGACCTGAAGGAGCACTGCGGAATATGTGAGTATAGAGCAGCCTGTGGAGGTTGTCGGGCCAGAGCTTACGCTTACTTTGGTGATTTAAAAGCACCTGATCCAGGTTGCATTAATAACCACAAAGCTTTTCTTCAACTAAAAAAGACCGAAGATACGAAACACCCGACTTTAAGTCAGACCCTAGCCTGAGAATTCTCCTAAAGACTTAATCTGATTTTCATTTTCTTCATAACAAAAAGCGGGAATAGGCAGAGTGGTAAAATCATTAGCCTCTTTCTGAAAATCCTTAAGCTGAGTGGTTTCCTGAGTAATAGCGTTAAGTAGAACCATATCCCTAAATTTTCTAGGAAAATGATATTCTTCGATTTTTTCCAAAACATCCCGATAACTGGCCGGACCAGTTGTCTTGATAGCAGCATTAACCTCTCCTAAACCTGAATGAACCATTACTCTTAAATTCATATTATGGTAGGCCTTATCTATTCCTTCCAGAAGATTATTAAAATAATTTCGCCATCTAACCTGGTCTTGAGAATTCCACAAATAATCCCAGAAAATCCAGGTACAGGCTACCACTGCAAAGGCAGGAATGCCATGCGATATAAAAAGCCAGGGAAAGCCCAGGTGCACCAGGTTGCCCCAGAGGTAAAGAGGATGCCTCCATCTCTGTTTGCTATAAACAGCTGGTAGCTCCCTAAAATAGTAACTCATAAGAGATTCTTCCTGTCGGAAAGTATCCAAGAGAGCATTTTGGATGCGTATTCCTGTTTTTTCCATCCCGCTTGTATTCAATTCCCCTCTGTCGACAGAATTAGAATTGAGCAAGGCTTTTTCTTCTTCTCGACCTACATAGAGCACTACTTCCAGAGAAAGGTTCTTCCTCTGCACATTCTCAAAAGTCTCCGCCCGAAAGATGAGAGAAAGAACGTTCTCTGACGGACAGGGAATGACTATACCTTCCCCCGCTTTAGTGCGAAGGAGAAACATCTCCAAATTGTTACCTTCCACTTTTGTATCTCTCCCTATCACTTCGCTCTGAGGAATGGGGGTGGGCAAAGACAAATCCCGAGAAAGATTTCTTACAGCAAAGATATTGTCAGGATAGGGAAATTGCTGGGTAACGTGGAAAAAATCGACTATCCTTTCCCGCATTGTCTTAGGAACTATCTTTAAAAGAAGACTATCACCGGTAAGCTGAGAGATAATATCCCGATAAGCTTGCTCCACTAGCTCATAAGAGCTTGCCTTCTCTTTCTTTTCCTCTTCTCGGCGTCTTTTCTTAAAATAATCCCGCAGGTACTGATACTTGCGCAGAGGCTCAGCCCGGGAAGAATCATTATCCAGCTTAGCGTAAATCTCTTTTGCTTCAGTTAAAACTTCTACTAGCTCTTCTTTCTCTCCTCTTTGCCAGAAAGAAGAAACAATATTTCCCGTTCGCCTTACTCTCCTCCAGCGAAAATAGTTCACAAAATTGGTTAGAAAAGTCTGCGGCCAAAGAAGAATAATAATCCAAAACATCTTAACTGACAGAATCATCATTAGATAAAGAAAAATACCCCGAATGCCTCTCTTTCTCAAGCTGCTACCCATTCCACCCATAACTTCCTGGAAATGAAGAAGAGAAGTATAGGCCTGCTCGCTCGAATTAATCTCTTCAGTCAGATGCTGTAATTCTCCCTCAGAAAGAGGAAATTCACTTTCTGGAGAGAAAATATCGTATTTTACGGTGTACCAGCCGTGCGAAAATCTGCGGAAGAAATCCTCTGTCTTTTCGGTCCAGGCAAACCAAGCACCCCTTTTCCCTCGACCCTGATTAAACCCGGGCAGGACCAGGACAACTCTTCTCTTGTGTTTACTTCTTACAGACCAACTAGGCATCCTTTATTCACCCCCTCACCTTAATCCTCTCCCCTCAGGGGAGAGGAGGCTGTTACTCTTGTCGATAAACCACGAACAATAGACTATTTGCTTTAGTTTTGCATTCTTCGCTTTACGTTTTGGTTTTGATTTTCAGCTTTATTGCTTTTTATTTTAACTATCCGCTATACGGTATCTTTCATTGCTTTTTGTTTTCACTATCCGCCATACGGAAAACGCTATACGCTATTATATGATTTCCTCAGTTATTTTCGAAATAAAACTACGATAGCCATGAGAATCCATAAAGACTACCTCAGCCTTCATCTCTTTTATCTCAATAAGAGAAGAAAAATAAGGATTTTCTTCTATTCTTTCCCTTAAGAGAAGAAGAAGCTCCCCTTTTTCTTCCTGCCCTAATTCACCTTTCATAGTTTCCATCAACTTGTCGGTTATATAGTGCTGAAGCATTATCTGCTGAATAGTAGGCCAGACAGTTTCAAAACCTCTCAATTCAGAGATACTTTCTGGATCGGACAAATATTTCTGAAGTTCTTCCGGATTTTTTCTTAAAATGCCGTATTCCTCCTTGGTCATTTCTAAGGTATCCTCTTTTATCTTCTCTACCCGACTCTTAAAATCTTCAATCCCAGCCAGTTCCTTTTCTTTTTCTGACCTGGAAAGGTCCCGAGCTTCTAGCTTGAGCTCTTCCCTCTCCAGACTCCTCAAAATCAAATCTATACCTGGCCCTATCCTCTCCAAGTAAGTCCCATACTGATAAGTCATCATTGGACTTCTAAAAATCTGAGATTTTATTATCTCCTCCATTCTTCCTTCATCCCAGAGCTTTTTAAAATAGGAACCATAGAAGACCTCCTCCATCTCTTCTTCATTCTCCAAGTCCAGCAAAGGACTCCCATAAGGGTCCAGGAGCTCTCCTCTCCATTCGTCAACTACTGAGGCAACATCCCTGGCCAGTCTCTTCGTTCCCTTTCCATCATAGTCATATTCGGTCCAGGATTCCCTATCGTTGACTACGAAATCGAAGTCAATCTCTACTACTTCGTAATATCCTCCGTAGGCTCCGGCAAGAAGTTGCAATCCCTTCTTATAGAGACTATCAATAGGAGCGGCAAACATCATATGAGCAACGAATTCTTGCAGTTGAGTAAAATCTATCTTATGAGTATAAACTAATGGGGGAGGCAGTTGCCAGAAGAGTTCTTTTTTAGGAAAAATGGGTAAACCCTCACCAAATCTACAGACTCTTACTCCTCTTGAGAAAAGAGGA
>WJOQ01000058.1 GCA_009618505.1 Clostridia bacterium
AATATCACGTTAATAAGAAAAAGACCAGATAGTCACGGGATTTCTTCACTATCAAGGAGACAAAATCTATGAAAATGGAGCAGGTTAGACTACGGGTTTTGTTTGTTATATTAGTGGGGGTTATCTGCTACGGAGTAGCAGATAACCTGGGTTTTGATCCATGGATGCCCACTCTGGTGGGGGGATGGATAACAACAATCGTGGTTGTTGCTGAACGGGGCCTTATAAGGGCCTCCATAAGAGGGCTTATGATAGGAGGACTCGGTTTGGCGATAGGGGTTGTTCTGGCCAATCTTTTAGCCTATCCCATTCTTTTAATTGATCCTCTAAAACAACTTGCCCCTTTCATTCTTCTTTTCATTAACGTGATATTTGCCAGCGTTGGATTAACTGTGGCTGTGAGGAGAGGAGAGGAGATAACTAATTTTTTATCTCGCCTCAGCGGGAAGAAAGCCCAAGTTCGGGAGACAAAATATAAGATCCTGGACACTTCAGTGATAATCGACGGAAGAATAGCTGATCTCTGCGAAATAGGTTTCATCGAAGGGATCCTGGTCATTCCCAACTTTATCCTCACTGAACTTCAACAGATTGCCGACTCTTCGGCCTCTACCAAACGAACTCGGGGTAGAAGAGGTCTGGATATGTTAAATAGACTCCAGAGTCAGGAAAATATCCCCACACAAATCATAGACAAAGACTTCCCTGATATACCTGAAGTAGATGGTAAACTACTTCAATTGGCTAAAATAATGGGAGCAGATATAATTACTAATGATTATAATCTAAAAAAAGTAGCTAAAATTCAAAATGTAAAAGTTATGAATATAAATGAAATAGCTACTGCTTTGAAACCTGTTCTTTTACCGGGAGAGAGCCTGAGGATCAGTATCCTTAAAGAAGGAGAAAATCCCAATCAAGGAGTTGCCTATCTAGAGGACGGAACAATGGTAGTGATAGAGGGAGGAAAAAAGTACATTGGTAAGGAGATGGAGGTCTTGGTTACCTCTGTTCTTCAGACCACCACTGGTAAAATGATATTTACTGAGATAAAGAATGAGACTGGCAAGGAGAGAAAGAGAAGAGTGAAGGGAAGGGCGAATTGAAAATTGAGACGGTCATTGTGGCAGCGGGAAAAGGAGCGAGGTTTAGTGATTTTCGCCCTAAACAGTTCTGTCTTCTGGGAGGAAAACTCCTTCTTGCCTGGACCATAGAAAGATTCGAAGAATGTAAATTAATTAATAACATTATCCTGGTTGTTCCCCCGGGGATGAGCAAATATACAAAGGAGATAGTGATTTCTTCATCCAGATACAAGAAGGTCAAGCCAATAGTGGAAGGGGGCAAAGAACGAGGTGATTCGGTTTTTGAAGGGCTGCAGAAGGTGGATACCAGCACAGATATTGTCCTTGTCCATGATGGAGTTCGTCCACTAATAAGCCGCCATCTTATAGAAAGAGTAATTAATCAGGCAAAAGAATATAAGGCGGTGGTTCTAGGAATTCCCATGAGAGAAACGGTAAAAGAGACAGAGGAAGGTAATGCAGTAAAAAAAACCTTGAATAGAAGAAGGCTTTACTCTATCCAGACACCCCAAGGATTCAGAAAAGACTTGATCTTGAAGGCCTATGGGGAAGCCAAAAAGGAAGGACGGTGGGCCAGTGATGATGCTGGTCTGGTAGAGAGATTAGGAGAAAAAGTCAAAGTAATACCAGGGGAAGAAACAAACATTAAAATTACCACGTCTCTAGATTTGAAATTTGCTGAGATGCTTTTAGGAGGAAGAGGGGGATGAGGATAGGTATAGGTTATGACGTACATCCTCTAGTAAAGGGAAGAAGGTTCATCCTGGGAGGAGTAAGTATTCCTCATTCCATGGGTCTATCTGGGCACTCAGATGCTGATGTTCTTGTGCATAGCATTGTAGATGCCCTTTTAGGTGCAGTTGGAAAAAAGGACATAGGCTCTTTTTTTCCTAACAATGACCCTACCACCAAGGGGATTTCCAGTCTGATTTTGTTAAAGCAGATTCTCCAGCTGCTAAAAAAGAATGGTTATGGGGTAAATAATCTCGATTCTACTCTAGTAGCTGAACAACCTAAACTTGCCTCTTACATTCCCCGTATGAAAAAAAATATCGCTAATATTTTGGAAATAGAGCCCGAAAAAATCGGGATTAAAGCTACCACCTCGGAGGGACTAGGATTTTTAGGTGAAAAAAGGGGGGTCTGCTGTTGGACAGTTGCCAGTGTAAAACAAGAGGAATAAATTGCCTTTGAAAGTATATAATACCCTGACCAGGAGAAAAGAGGAGTTCGTACCCCTTAAGGATAACGAGGTTAGGATGTATGTTTGTGGGGTTACTCTCTATGATAAGTTACACCTGGGACATGCGAGAGCGGCGGTAATATTTGATGTAATTAGGCGTTATTTAGAACATCGGGGATTTAAAGTAAATTACGTAACCAATTTTACTGATGTAGATGATAAGGTTATCAATCGAGCCAAAAGTCTGGGAACGCCCATCTTTGATCTAACAGGAAGACTTATTGAGGAATATTTTCAGCAGATGGAGCCTCTAGGAGTAAGAAGAGCAAATGACTATCCTTGCGCAACTGAATACATAAAAGAGATAATAGATCTAATTAAGAAACTAGAGAGGAAGAATCTGGCCTATGCTCAGGATGGGGATGTTTTCTTTCGAGTAAGAGGATTTCCCTCTTACGGAAAACTATCCGGTCAAGATCTAAAAGAGTTGTCGGTAGGAGCAAGAGTAAAGGTGAACGAAAGAAAGGAAGATCCTTTGGACTTTGTGGTCTGGAAAAAAGCGAAAGAGGGAGAACCTTTCTGGGATAGCCCTTGGGGGAAAGGAAGACCCGGTTGGCACATTGAATGTTCTGCCATGGCTATGAATCTCTTAGGAGAAAGCATAGATATTCATGGGGGAGGAGTAGATTTAATTTTTCCTCATCATGAGAACGAAATTGCACAATCAGAGGCAGCTTCGGGCAGAAGATTCGCTAAGTATTGGATTCATAATGGCTTGGTAAAGATGAAAGATCAAAAAATGGCAAAATCAACCCAGAATTTCTTCACACTCTCTCAAGCTCTTCAGGATTACGACGGAGAGGCCATAAGATTCTTCCTTCTTTCGGCTCATTACCGCAGTCCTCTGGATTATCATGAAAGTAGTCTAGAGGAAGCTAAATCCTCCCTGGAGAGAGTTTATAATATTCTTAAACGGATAAAAGAAATAAAGGGAGAACAATCTCAAAGAACCACTGACCCAAACCTAAGATTTCCGGTAGAGGATCTTTCATCACACTTAAAGAAGATGCGCACCCGGTTTATCCACGACATGGATGACGATTTTAATACCCCGGCTGCTCTATCCTTCATTTTTGAGGCAGTCAAAAAGGCCAATCTATTACTAAGAGAAGGCCAGTCTTTGGATAAGGACTCTCAGCAGGTTCTCTTAAAAACGAGAGAAAAGATTAAGAATCTGGGAGATATCCTGGGACTCTTTCAGAAAGAAGAAAAGAAAAGGTTGGGAGAGCAAGAGAAAAAGTTAATAGAGATTTTGGTTAATATAAGAGAGAAATTGCGAGAGAAGAAAGATTGGAAACTTGCTGATGAGATAAGAAAAAAACTGGATGAACTGGGAATTGAACTAGAAGATAAAAGAGCAGAAACAGTATGGAGAACTAAAAGTTGACCGCGCTGGCGTAGCTCAATTGGCAGAGCAGCTGATTTGTAATCAGCAGGTTGGGGGTTCAAGCCCCTCCGCCAGCTCCCGAGACACGAATTATACTAGTTTTTTGTAAGCAGTACATACTTTTCCACAATTAGAGGTACTTTCTTCAGAGCTGGGCTTACCTTTAAAGACTCTGAGGTTCCTCCCTGGGCAAAATCCCATCTTCCTCCCCCACTTCCCCCTGCCAGACGCGAGACTTCTCTTATTATCTTGTCAGCAGAGAGGCTCTCTTGGGTGGAAGCAGCTACCAGAAAGGCTTTATTTGGACTTACAGAGGCTAGCACTACTATGCCCTTTTTTAATTTAGCCTTCAGCTTTTCTGCTACTTCTCTGAGCATTTCGGCAGATAAATTATCCCATTTTCCACTCACCACTTTGACTCCTCCAATCTCCTGGGCCTCCTCTAACATCTTAGTGATCTTTAAATTTACTGACTTCTCTTGCCATCTTTTTAACTCTCTATCCTGATTCTGAAGTCTTTCCTCTTTTTCTTGAAGACGGGTCAATATCCCATCCTCCGAAGTTCCTAATTTAGTAGCTATTGTTTTTAACAAATTTTCCTTCTCTTCACCCCATTTTAGAGTCTTTTCCCCTACTAAAGCCTCTATCCTCCTTACGCCAGAGGCTATGCTTGTTTCACTGATTATCTTCATCAATCCAATCTCTCCGAGGTTAGAAAGGTGAGTTCCTCCACAGACTTCTTTGCTAAACTCTCCAATATTTACCAACTTTACTCTTTCCTCATATTTTGGCTCAAAGAGAGCTATGGCGCCTCTCTGGTGTGCTTCATCCAGAGTGGTTTCCTCTACCATCACCGGAAGAACTTCTCTTATTTTCTCGTTCAGCAAACCGGTTATTTTCTGAAGCTCATGCCTGGTTATAGCTGAAAAGTAAGTAAAGTCGAAGCGTAATCTATCTTCATCAACCAGAGAACCACTTTGTTTGACAGTTGTACCTAAGATCTCCCTCAAGACTGCCTGCAAAAGATGAGTAGCTGTATGGGCACGAGAAATAGCCTTCCTTCTCGGCTTATCAACCTCGGCAACTACCTCCTCTCCCTTTTTAAGCGTACCTTTTAACATCTTCACTCGGTGAAGAATGAGCTCCTCATCCATTTTCTGAGTATCCACTACCTGGGCTCGACTGTTAGAGGTAAATATCAGACCCTGGTCTCCTATTTGTCCACCTCCCTCCGGATAAAAAGGAGTGGATTGCAGGATAAGTTCTCCCTCCTCCCCTTGATTTAACTCCTTAGCTAAGCTCTTTTTTTTAATAATTCCTACCAGGGTCGTCTCCAATCTCAAGGCTTCGTATCCTTTAAACTCTACTCTTCCCATTTGTTCTTTTAGACGCGTGAGGTGAGTTGACGCAGTGAACTGTCTCATATCCTGTCTCTTTTTTCTAAAATCCTCTCTTCCCCATTTTTTCTGTTCTGCTAACAGGAGTTCAGTTGCCTTTTTATCTATGGCTAACCCTTCCTCTAGAGCTATTTCCGCGGTTAGCTCTATAGGAAAACCGTAAGTATCGTATAGCCGAAAGACATCTCGGGGAGGAATCAGTTTCTTTCCCTTTGCTTTTAAATTTCCGATTAGGGCGTCTAGAATTCTCATTCCTCTGCTTAAAGTATCCCGAAAGTTCTCTTCCTCTGCCTTAATGACCGAGGCTATCTCGCCTTGCTTCTTTTTTAGATGAGGATAGGGTTCTTCCATTAATTTGACCACCGTACTTACGCCCTGATAAAGGAAAGGATCCTCCAGACCCAATTTTCTCCCCAGACGGTGAGCACGTCGAAGAATTCTCCTCACCACATATCCCCTCCCCACGTTGGAAGGTAGAATTTCCTCTCCCAAGAGAAAGGTTAAGGCACGCAGATGATCACAGATTGTCCTGAAGCTCTTTTCTTCATATATCTTCTCGGGAAGAAGATTTTTCAACCAATCAAGAATGGGACTGAATAAATCAGTCTGATAATCGTCCTCTACTCCCTGGAGCACTGAAGCAGTCCTTTCCAAACCCATTCCAG
>WJOQ01000310.1 GCA_009618505.1 Clostridia bacterium
AGTGGGGGGGGATGGACTGCGAGATGCAGCCGATCCTTATAAATAAATACTATAATTAGGACATTTGTCTTCCTGCTTATCTTTTTGGTGTCACATTTATCTTATCTCAAAACCTGTATTTTTCAACTGTTTCAGCAAGAGGATGAATGTCCTAGTTATTAAGAGAAAAACACATGAAATCTTTTGAAAGATTGCATAGAGCAGTGAATTTTGAGGAGTATGACTCTCCACCATTTGTAGATCAAGCATGGCCTGATATAGATATAGTTCCACATTTTTCGGGCTGTACTCCCAGAAAGGATCGAGGCTATTCAGAGTCAGATAGAGCTCGAGCTATACAATCTTCAATGGATGCAATACCCTATTGCTTCGTATATGGTGGGAGATATCCAGTTCTTGGAGAAATTTCAGAGGTAAAGGATGGAGATAGGTTTGTTCGAGATGGATTTTATTACGTTTATCATGGCTTTACCAGCTGGGTTGAAGTTCGTCCTTTCTCGGATGTAGATGGATTTGCCAGATATTTGGAGAAAAAGATTGACCAGGTTCAAGATACCTCTCCCCAATTATCTTTTGACTTTAAGGAAAAGCTCAAATATGCCAAGAAGATGATGGGAGATACAATTATAGGCTACCCCTTTGTCTCTTTATATCTTGACCATCTTTATTCTATAGCGGGCTGGAATATTTTGGGTCCAGCGATAATAGAAAAACCTGGATTGATCGCCAAATACTTATCTGCAAAAGCGGACTTTTCGGTAAAGAAAATCCATATGGATGCGGAATATTTTAAGGAGTGTCCGTTTGTGTTAGTATATTCAGATATTGCACATAATGGTGGGCTTCTGCTTTCGCCAAGTTTTCTCAGTATGGCTCTCAAGCCAGCATTAAGGAAAGTTGTAGCAGCATTTCATGAGCACAATATAAAGGTGATCTATCACAGCGAAGGAGATCTTACGAGATTTATTAATGACTTAATAGAAGCAGGTTGTGATGGTATTAACCCCCTCGCTCCTTCTGAAAATATGGATGCTGTCAAAATTAGAAAGAAATGTCCTAATCTTATCCTTTGGGGTGGAATTGATAATAAAACTGTGCTTCATTCTGGAAAACCGGATGAGGTAGAGTTAGAAGTTAAGCGAGTGGTAAATGGAGTTCGTAAGGGTCTTATTCTTGGCTCTTCTGGTGGAGTCGATCCTGGATGCAAATTAGATAATTGTATAGCGATGGTTGAGACATTACAGAAAATGAGTAGATAGAACTTAGCATGACCAATGAGCTTGTGAAGCTTATCATTTATGATGGTTTGCTCATTGTTGGGTGTCTTCACGCCGTGGGTTTTACCGAATGTGGATATTCTCGACATTTTCCCTGAAGAATTGAAGATTAAAGAGTTTCCAACCTATGATGAAGTAAATTATGGATGCAAGAGAAAATTATCTGAGGGCGATAGAGTTTAGGAATCCGCAATGGATTCCAATTACCGTCTATATTTTGCCAGCCGCTTGGATGAAATATCGGGAAGATCTAGAGAAAATTATCCTTCGCCATCCTAAAATTTTCAGACATTACAAAAAGGGAAACAAAGATTTTGATGAATGCCCACTTGGTTATAGAAAAGGTTATTACCGAGATAACTGGGGATGTCTTTGGTATAATCTTGAGGAGGGAATCCTAGGTCAGGTAGTAGAACATCCTTTATCTGATTGGAAATTCTTAGATACTTATAAGCCACCAGATCCCTTTAAAAAGGGTGATTTTGGAGAGTACGATTGGGATGAGATTAAAAGAACCGTTGAAGAACAAAAGAAGAAGGGTCTTTTGACGAGCGGTAGCGGGGGACAACTTTTTACTCGTTTATGGTATTTGAGAGGATTTGAAAATCTAATGATGGACATTGCCACAGATGATCCACATCTTCTAAGGTTAATTGAGATGCTTACCGATTATGCACTGAAATTGGTCAATGAATGGCTAAAAATAGGCGTAGATATAATTGGTTTTCATACAGACATCGGAGGACAAAATAGTTTAATGATTAGCCCGACAAAGTTCCGTAAATATATTAAACCAATGTTTAAGAAAATATTTATGACTTACCGAAAAGCAGGAATGCATGTTTTCCTTTCTTCAGATGGTTGTCTTTTGGAGATTATTGATGACCTTGTTGAATGTGGAGTTTCTGTGCATGACCCTCAGTTTAGAGCGAATACACTCGAAGGAATCCTCAAAGCCTATAAAGCAAAGCTATGTGCGATGGTTGATTTAGATCAGCAGGAAGTTCTTCCTTTTGGTACACCGAAAGAAATTGATAAGCACGTGAGAGACGTTGTGAAAAAACTTAATTCTTCAAGGGGGGGTCTCATGATTTATACAGAAATCCAACAGACTTATCCCTTGAGGAATATTGAGGCTATATTTGAAGCACTTGAAAAATACTGTCTTCCTAACAAGAATATTTAGATGAGTCTGAGAGCAAGACCTATTCTGTCTCTTTCCATATGAGATTGAATTCAAAAACTCAGTAAAGTTCCAAGAATAATGGGAGAAAGCAAATGCCCGAAAAGTCAACAAGATTCTTAGTTATTGAGAAGTCTGGCCCCACTGTTTTCTTTATTGGAGAGGAAGGAGATTTAAAAAAGGGATTCCGAGGTTTTCCCTAGAGCCATTAAATATGCGATGTAATAGTGTTTTACAGGAGGTAACATGTTAAGACCAAAACTTGGTTTTCTTATGCTCTGTCATCCTTGCGAGGAGGGAAGAGAGGAGGCACCTTCTCTTTTTCAAAAGGCCGTGCTTGAACTGAGAAAGATTGGTCTGGATGTGGTAGTTGCTGAAGATATAGTGGAAGATGAGAATTCAGCTCACAGAGCGGCTCAAGAATTCAAAAGGGAGGATGTGGATGTAATTTGTCTGGTCGAGGGAACCTGGAGCTCGGACTATCTAGCCCTGGATATATTAGAGGAGGTTGATGTTCCCCTTGTCACCTGGGGACTGCCTGGTATTCGCAAAGGGTCCTTGTGTGGCATTCAGCAACTGGACTGTGTTCTTAAAGAACTGGGAAAACCTTATAAGTTCATTTATGGAAGTATAAAAGAAAAGGAGCCTTATGAGAAAATTGAAGGATATGCTAAAGCTACTTCTTTGAAGAGGATCTTGCGAAAGGCTCGCTTGGGACTGGTTGGCTATAGGATAAGGGGAATGACAGAGGTTACTTTTGATGAGCTAGAACTTAAATCTTTACTTGGTCCCCGAATAGTTCACTTTGGATTAAATGAGCTTAAGAGTGAGATGGACAAAGTTCACCGTGAGGAAGCGGAAAAAGTCTGGAAGGAAATTAAAAAGAAGGTTGGAAAAATTAATGTAGAGGAAAAAGAGGGGATAAATTCAATAAGAGCATATTTAGTTTTAAAAAAATGGATAGAAAAAGAGGATCTTTCCGGCTTGGCTGTGGAGTGTTATCCTGATTTTATGGGATGGGTTTGTTTGGCTTACTCCCTTCTTGGCAAGGAGGGAACTCCTGGAAGCTGTGAGGGAGACGTGAATTCATTGGTGGCCATGGTTATTTTACATCTCTTAACGAAAATTCCTGTTCACAATACGGACCTTTTAGCGGTTTATCCAGAGGACAACTCCGTTGTTTTTTCTCATTGTGGCTCTGGTGCTTTTTGTTTAGCTGAAGAGAAGAAGAAGATAAGTTTGTCCCCTGTGAGATTAGCTAACAAAGGGATATGTGTGCTATTTCCAGCCAAACCAGGCAAAGTCACCTTAGTGAATTTGGTGGGGAGAAAAGATACCTACCGGATGTGCATAGTGGAGGGAGAGGCAGTAAGAACAGAGATGGTCTTTGCCGGGAATCCCATCAAAGTAAAATTTCCTATTCCAGTAAATAAATTTCTGGACAGAGTAGCTGAAAATGGTTTTGGCCATCACTGGATGATAGGTTATGGAAATGTTAAGGAAGAACTGGAGGATTTCTGTAAGTTAGTGGGTTTGCGCTATGTAAGCATATAGATTATTTGAGAAGTGAAGAGTGGAGAAAAGATTATGAGATCGCGTGAGCGTTTACTGTCTGTTATTAAAGGCGAAAAGCCAGATCATATACCACTTTACTGCTGGGTTTTTGGTTTTACTGCTCCTAGGCATCTGCGCTGGATACAAAGAAACCATGAAGTTATTCATTGGTACACAATGCGCCTGGAGCATATTCATACGCTACCGGAACCCTGGGATGTGAGACAGGACTTCGAGCGTGCTAAACAGTGGCTTTCTTTAGGGCTTGATGATGCTCTTGATGTTGCGCTTCCCTGGAGTGTACATCCCGATGTTAAGGTCAGGGATTGGCGCAAGCCCCCATCAACTGGGGAACCTTACAGTCTTCTATGTCGGGAATACAATACACCGGCTGGCATATTGAGGCACATAGTTCGGCAGACAAAGGAGAATCAAGAACCAGGGTGGGTGATTCAACCCGACAAGGTGCCTCTTTTTGAGGATTTTAATATACCACGGGCTATAAGACACGCTGTTAGCGGACCTGAAGACCTTCCTAAACTCCGTTATCTTCTTCAAAATCCCACATCAGAACAGTTAAGGGGGTACAAAGAGAGAATGGAGCAAGTGAAGAAATTTTCTTGTGAGCAAGGAGTTCTTGTTCAGGGATGGAGTGCTTTCGGTATGGATGGCATTGTATGGCTAAGCGGTGTGGAAGGGGCGGTAATCACAGCCATTGAGAATCCCACTTTTTTCCAGGAACTTGTGGATGTAATCTATGAGTTTGATAAGCGTAGAACTGAAATTATGCTTGATATCGGTGGTATAGACATAATAGTGCAGCGAGGCTGGTATAGCTCTACCGATTTCTGGTCACCAGCATTATTTCGCCGTTTTATATTGCCACATCTCAAGGACCTTGTCAGTATGGTGCATCAAGCAGGTCTACGCTTTGCTTATGTTATGACAACAGGAGTTATGCCTATGCTTGAGATGCTTAAGGAAGCCGATATTGATTTATTATACTTTGTTGATCCGGTGCAGGATAATGTGGATCTTAAACTGTTGAAAAAGCAAGTTGGGGGAAAGTTTGCTCTGGCTGGAGGAGTAAGTAGTTCTCTTACTTTGAGAAAGAGCTCACCTCAGGAGATTCGTGAAGCAGTACATAATGCAGTAAAGACCCTGGGGGCAGATGGTTTCATACTCTCGCCAGTGGATGCCCTGTTTCCTGATACCCCTTGGAAAAGCGTAAAGACGATGATTGAAAGCTGGCACGAGGTAAGCAGGCTCGCTGGATAAACTGCAAGAGGGGATAGACATTCTAATTTGTTTTTTATTATTCAAACGGAGAGAGCCACCTCCACAGGGGAACATGCCTTATTCTCTTGTCTCTAATACTTTCTTCCTTCTCTAAATTCTGTGTAATCACAAAACCTTCATTAAGTTTTAGCTTCTCCATTGCCTTCGACAATGCCTTTATTTCTCTCGCTCTTGCTTCCGGCCTCTAAGTCCTTTTTCCAAAAATTCCAATCCTGAAGTATCTCTATGATCTGATTCTTGTTCATTTTCTCCTTCTCCCCGGTTAACTATTATCTAACTGGGGATTAATGTACCATATTTTCGGTGACATTTCATATGGCAGAACCAGTTACCCTTCGGTTACATTATATACGACTCAATGCGTCTTCTTGACAGAGTTTAAGAATAGCATAGGATAGCTTATGGTTAATCTTTAGATAAGGAGGAACTAATGCCAAAAATTGCTTTTATAGGAGCAGGGAGT
>WJOQ01000396.1 GCA_009618505.1 Clostridia bacterium
TACTTGACATTTACGTGACTAATGACTTACTTCTAACCGGTGCTCCTCCAGGAAAATACACTTATAAAATAGTCCTACACGATGTATTTAAGGAGGAGAGTGTGGTAGAAACCATTGATTTTGAGGTAGTTGAGTAAGCTCTTTAGTACAAAAGAGAAATCGCCGAACCTAGGTCAAAATAAAAAATGGGTAGTTGTTGACAATAAGAGAACTAAATATTAAACTACTGGCAGTCTGACTGATAAAATAAATTTCAATGGGTGATTATTGATGCTATATATTGCTATAATTATACCTTTACTTATTGCCTGGTGGGTAGCCTCTGATGCTAAAAAAAGAGGCTACAGTCAAGGTGCAATTGTCGCCTGGTTCTTGGGAGTATGGCTTGTATTAATTATCTTCTTGCCCCTTTATTTTATTCTAAGACCAAAGTCTACTATTCTAAGACCAAAGTCTATGGGACAAACCCGCTCAACAAGGGGGACTTATGTATGTCCTTATTGTGGCAACCTCTACCAGGAGAAGGTTCCCTTTTGTCCTTATTGTGGACGCAGATTGGAAGAAGATGGGGGCTAGAGAATAATTGAAGGGGAAGTGGAATTTAGGAATAATCATCTTTTCTATTTCAGTAATAGTAGGAATTATCTTCGGGATAAGCCCCCTTACTCTATTAAGAAACATAATTCTAGCTGTAATTGATCCGGTTACGCTGGAGTTGTTTGCCATCATTATTCTGGCCATTTTTCTCAGTAATCTTCTACGAGAGAAAGGTAACTTAAGAAATATAGTTACTTCACTGGAAACTTTTGTCAGAAATCCTCGCCTCAGCTTAATTATTCCCCCTGCCTTGATTGGATTTCTACCTATGCCTGCTGGAGCATTATTCTCTGCTCCCATGGTAGAAGAGTCTAGCAAAAACCTCAGAATAAACGCCGAGAACAAAGTCTTCTTAAATTACTGGTTTCGTCATATCTGGGAGTACTGCTGGCCACTTTATCCCGGACTTATTTTGGCAGCAGCCATAATTAATGTACCTATCAGAAAAATCATTATTACTCAGTTTCCTTTGACTCTGGCTGCCATCTTTGCCGGATTATTTTTTGGCATGAGAAAAATCTCTTTCCCTCAGAATCTAACCAATAACAGAAAACCGAGAGAGGTTCTCCAGGGTATTCTCAGCTTCATAATTAACATATGGCCTATACTGGCTATAATCTTTCTGGTTCTGGTTCTTAGAATTGAATTAATTCTGGCTTTACTCATAATTACAGGAATTTTTCTTGCTATGGCAAAAATAAAAGGAAATAGAATGTTCTTAGCTATTAAAAAGAGCTTTTCATGGGAAATGCTCCTTATAGTGGCGTCGGTAATGATTTTCAAAAGAATTATTGAAATGTCGCCCTTATTCTCAGCGATTCCCACCTTTTTCAAAGATTTCGGAGTTTCACCTCTACTTTTCCTCTTTCTTATTCCTTTTATTATTGGGCTTCTTACTGGACTTACTGCTGCCTTTGTGGGAATAACATTTCCTCTCCTTCTGCCCTTTATTTACCAGAGTGAGCCCAACCTGACTTATGTTATACTTGCTTATGCGGGGGGATTTGCCGGAGTTCTTCTATCTCCCATCCATCTCTGTCTTATAGTGACCATCCAACATTTCAAGGCGAATCTCAAGAAAACATATAGGATACTTCTTCTCCCGGTTGCTTTTGTTGTCCTGATAGCCTTGGTAATAGTGCTTATGAGCAGATTATGGGGATAGAAAGTCTTCTTGGTGAATCGTATTTCGTGAATCGTATTTCGATCCTAGATACTCGATACTCGTCTTTAGTTTTCTCTTTTGTCTTTTGCGAGCATCAAGTATCGAGAATCGAATATCCGGAACTTAAACTTCTTTTCTTTTCGACTATTCACCATTCACTATTCACGATTTCAGGTACTCATCCATGCCCCGAGCGGCTTTCTTGCCCGCCCCCATAGCGGCAATCACTGTAGCAGCGCCAGTGACAATATCTCCACCAGCAAAAATCTGAGGAATACTACTCTGACCAGTCTCCTCATTTATCTGAATATAGCCTCTATTGTTCAGTTTCAAATCAGGAGTAGTCTGGGCAAGTAAAGGGTTAGCTCCCTGACCGATTGCCACTACTACTGTATCAATGTCCATAATAAATTCAGAGCCTTTTACGGGGATGGGTCTCCTCCTGCCACTCTCATCAGGTTTTCCCAGCTTCATCTGGATGCATTTAACCCGGGTTAACTGGTTTTCTTTGTTCCCTAAAAATGCTAAGGGAGCAGTCAAAAAATGAAACTTTACCCCTTCTTCCTCAGCGTTCTCTGCTTCTTCCTGGCGAGCAGGCATTTCCTTTTTGGATCTTCGGTAAATAATATTAACTTCCTCTGCTCCCAGTCTTAAGGCTACCCGAGCCGAATCCATAGCCACATTACCCCCTCCTATTACCCCTACTCTCCTGCCAATCTTAACTGGCGTATCATATTGGGGAAACTGATAGGCTTTCATCAGGTTAACCCGGGTGAGAAATTCACTAGCCGAGTAGACCCCATCCAGATTCTCTCCTGGTATATTTAAGAAATGGGGAAGTCCTGCTCCTATTCCTATAAAAATAGCAGAAAACCCTTGCTTTAAAAGATCATCAATGGTGAGAGTTTTTCCTATTAACACATTTGGCTGTATCCTTACCCCTAGCTTTTCAATATTGCTTATTTCTACCTCAAGGACACTCTTAGGAAGTCTAAACTCAGGTATACCGTATCGCAGAACTCCGCCTGAACTATGTAGAGCCTCAAACACAGTAACTTCATAACCCAGCTTAACCAAATCTGCCGCTGCGGTAAGCCCCGCTGGACCAGAACCCACCACAGCTACCTTAATGGCTGAAGAAGAGGAAGTGCCACATCTATTTGGGGCGCTCTCATTCATTTCCCAATCGGCTGCAAATCTCTCCAACCTTCCAATAGCTACCGACTCACCCTTTTTGGACTTTACACACTTAATCTCACACTGGCTCTCCTGAGGACAGACCCTTCCGCAAACAGCAGGAAGATTATTCTTTTCCTTAATTTTATCAATAGAAGCTTTAAAGTTTCCCTCTTGGATACATTTTATAAAGGCGGGGATATCAATCTCCACCGGACAACCTTTTACACAGGGAGATTTTTTACACTGAAGACACCTCTTTGCTTCTTCCACAGCCTCCCTGGCAGAATAACCAGAAGCTACCTCATTAAAGTTCCTTATTCTTTCCTTAGGGTCCTGTTTGTGCATTTCAACTTTGGTGGTTCTATCAGACATATAAGACTCCTTTTTCAAATAATCAACTTAAGAATCCCCCTTAAATCCTCATCACTAGCTTCTCTTGGGTTCTTACTCATGCTATTGCTTCTGGATTCAGCAATGATGTCAGGAAAGTCAGCTTCGGTAATCCGGTAACTTTTGAAATCAAGAGGAAGATTGACTTTCTCTAATAATTTCTTGATAGAAGAAGGTATATCCTCTACCTTTCTTATTCCCATTTTTTCTGCTATCTGCTTGAATTTGTCACGTTTAGTCCTTAAATTGAAACCTATTATGTAAGGTAAAAGAACAGCACAGGCAAGCCCATGGGGAACATTAAAGCGTGCTCCTATGGGATGAGCCAGTCCATGAACAGCTCCCAGGCCAGAATTAGAAAAAGCCATCCCTGAAAGTAGACTTCCCAGAGCCATTCTCTCCCTGACCTCTATATTACCGCCATTTTGTACAGCCTCAGGTAAGCTACGATAAATAATTTCAATGGCTCTAAGAGCTAAGCTATCGCTTACCGGATTTGAAGTTTTACTAACATAGGATTCAAGGGCCTGAGTAAAAGCATCCATCCCTGTGTAGGCAGTTATCTGAGCAGGAAGAGAAAGAGTTAATTCTGGGTCAACTAAAGCAACTTTAGCTATCATAAAAGGACTGCGGATGCTTTTCTTAATAACCTTATTTCTATCAGTAAGGACAGAATTATTAGTAATCTCTGCCCCGGTGCCAGCAGTTGTAGGAAGAGCTATGAAAGGCAATCCCTCTTTCTTAATTTCTTTGCCGCTATGGTATTCCCAGACTGTTCCGGGCTGCCTAGCTAGCGAAGCAATAGCTTTTGCTACGTCTAGAGTGCTTCCTCCTCCCAGCCCTACTACTATATCGCACTTCTCTTCTCCAAGAAATTTAACTCCTTCATCAACCGTTTTTAGAGAGGGGTCGTGCTCTACCCTGTCAAAAAGGAAGAATTTAATCCTGGGTAGCTCCATAACAGCGGCAATTTTATCCAGAATGCCACTCTTACGTATAGCCGATTTTCCAGTGACCAATAAGGCTTTCTCGCCCCAACATTTAACCTCTGGACCTAACTGTTCAAGTGTACCTCTGCCAAAAATGATTTTTGTTGGATACATAAGAGTAAACATTATGCTCTCCTTTTTCTTTAGGTGTAGCGGATAGCGTAGAGCGTATACAAAAAACTAGACTCCAGAGCGCGTCGAGTATGTCTTGGAACGTAAATTGTGAGTAGTTAGTTGGTGAGTGGTGAGTTAAATTAACCATTTAACCAAATTAACCAGTTAACCAAAAAACACTATAAAATTGAGAACAGCGCTCGTCCTATTTATATCTATTTTTTTGCAGAAAGGCAAGGACATCGTGAGGATGGGAGGGATTACGCCGGATTAACTATTACCTTTAGTCCCTGATGTCCCTCAGCTACCTTAAAGGCCTCTTTGATTTTATCTAAACTGAAATGGTGAGTAATAAAATCTTTGCCTTTAACTGCACCTCTGGATAGAAGCTCTAGGGCAATTTTATGGTGTCGGGGAACACTTCCGTGTGAGCCTAAAACAAAGCACTCTTTGTAATGGATGAGGTTACTATCTATCTTTATCTTTCTAGACCCCGGCGCTAAACCTCCAAAGAAGTTTACCCTACCCCGATGTCCCACTATTTCCAGGGCCTCTTCCTGAGCAGAAGGATTAGCGCAGGCGACCATTACTACATCTGCTCCTTCTCCTTTGGTCTCTTCCACAACTCGCTCCACAAAATTCTCCTCTAAGCTGGAAATAAAAGTATCGGCAGAGAATTTCCTGGCAATCTTCAATCTCTCCTTAGACCTTTGAGAAAGAATAATTCTACCTGCCCCTATGTTTCTGGCTAGCTCAACCAGCATTAAACCGATGGGCCCAGCTCCAATGATAACCACAGTATCGTCCACCTTTAGATTAGCCAGCTCATAACCATTAAGAGAGCAGGCTAAGGGCTCAGCCAAAGAAGCCTCGTCAAAGCTTAAGTTCTCAGGTATCTTATGCAGGGGTCCATATTTAACAGTAGTCTCATTAATATGGATATATTCGGCAAAACCACCGGGAAACTGATACCCGATAGCATAATTTATGGGACAATTATTCCCCAAACCATTCTTGCAGAATTTGCATACTCCACAGGGAACATCCGCTCCTAAGGCAACCCTATCCCCCACTTTGAAGTTTTCTATTCTCTCCCCTATCTCTACAATTTCTCCGGCAATCTCATGCCCGATTATCTGAGGAGGTTTGACTCTGGGATTTCCCTGGTGGTAGATTCTAATATCAGAGCCGCAAACGGCACAAGACCGTATCTTAACTAACATCCCTCCTTTTTCAATAGGAGGAGTACTCACCTCTTTTATCACTATCTTTTCTAAATCTTCTAGGACCGCTGCTTTCACTTAATACTCCTTAAGTCGCATATCGTATTGCGTATATCAGCCCCCTCACCTTAATCCTCTCCCACGTGGGGAGAAGGAACTTCAATTATCATTTTAAATAACAAACATCACTTTATTGAAAAACTCCTCTCCTTTATACATCATCTCAAAGGCTTCTTTGGCCTGCTTGAGTTCAAACCTATGAGTAATCAGGGGTTTAACTCTTAACTTTCCCACTTTGATGAAATGAAGAGTGGCTGCCCATTCATTCTTAGGAAGCTCAGTAAAGCGAGAGTTCCAGCTGCCGGACATAGTTAATTCCTTGCGCAAGATACTTGAGACAAGCTCGTCGGGAAGAGTCACCTCTCCCCTTATGTTTCCCAAGAAGACTACCTTGCCACCTTTTCTGACTACCTGGATAGATTGTTTAAAGGTGATAGGGTTTCCCGCTGCTTCAATGCTTACATCAACACCCCTTTGCCCAGTCTTCTCCAGTATGCTTTTCACTGTATCCTCCTTGCTGGCATTGATAACCTCTGTAAAACCATGCTCTTGAGCTACCCTCAATTTCTCTTCTACGACATCGACCAAATACACCTGGCTGGCTCCCAATATCCTCGCCCACTGGGCCAGGATAATACCAATAGTTCCTGTTCCCAGAATAGCTACTTTATCTCCCACTCCCATCTTTGCCTGACGCAAAGCATGTAGGGCTACTGAAGTAGGTTCAGTTAAGGCTGCCTCTTCAAAGCTCACCCCAGGGGGGATTTTGATTAAGCTTTCCTGTGGAGCTTTTACATATTCGGCAAAGCCTCCGTTGCACCTGGAGCCCAAGTAATCATAATCATCACATAGATTATACTCCCCTATTTGACAATGAGGACACTTATAACAGGGCAAGAGTGGAACTACTACCACTCTATCGCCATTCTTAAGATTTACACTCTTAGTCTCCTCTCTAAGGCTTGAGATATCTCCTCTTATATTAGCTACCTCACCAGAGAGCTCATGTCCAGGAATGAGAGGAAAGGAATAAGTCCCCTTTTCCATAACTCTAGCTATATCTGAGCTACAAATCCCACAAGCCTTTACCCTAACCAGAACTTCCCTTTTTTTTGTTTTAGGCAGAGGAACTTCTTCAAATCTTAAGTCCCCTATTCCATAAAGCACTGCTGCCTTCATCTTCATAACCTTTCCTTAGAACATATTGAGGGGGAAACATCCCCCCTCAACGGCCTTCGGCCTGCTCCCCCCGTTTTTTCTTGAGCTATTACCTGAGAAGATTTGCTTGACAACGATTCAGCGAAATCACTGAAATTCCGATACTTTAAAAGAATCAACCGTTTTACTGAGAAACACTTCTTACAATTCACTTTACCTCATTTCTTCTCCGCCGGTCACATTTATGGCCTGACCGGTCATATAGGAAGCTTCATCGCTGGCTAAAAAGACCAGTACATTGGCCACATCTTCATACTGACAACCCCTGCCCAAGGGGACCCCATTCTCATATTTCTTTCTTACCTCTTCTTTGGAAATTCCCCATTTCTTGGCATACTGCTGGTAAAGACTATTTACCCAAAGGGGAGAATCAAGAAGATTACCCGGACAAACAGCATTTACCCGAATATCGTAAGGAGCTAAATCTAAAGCTATGCTCTGAGTAAGACCTATTCCGGCAAATTTTGAGGCAGCGTAAGCAGAATTCCAATAACTACCCTTTTTGCCAGATTTGGAGTTTATCTGAATTATTACTCCACTTTTCTGTTTTTTCATAATTTTAGCCGCTTCTTTAGCTAGCAAAAAATATCCTACTAAGTTAACCTCAATTACTCTTCGCCAATCCTTTTCCGGAAAGTCGGTCAATTCATAAGACTTCAATATTCCGGCATTACTTACCACTATATCGAGGTGACCAAATTTCTTTACCGTCTTCTCAACCATTGGCTGCGGTTACCTTGCATCCTTCTTGAGCCAATCTTATAGCAATAGCCTCTCCTAATCCCTGTCCTGCACCAGTTACAATAGCCACTTTGTTGGTTAGACTCATTGAAGTTTGACCCTCTTTTCTTTTTTCTCGAGATACTTAGATACTAGATACGATTCACGCTCCTTTAAGGTCTTATAACAACCTTTAAAGCGTCTCCTTCTTTGTCCAGCATCTTTTCCATTGCTTCTGTTATTCTTTCTAAGGGAAAAACATCGGTAACTACTCTCTCCATAGAGACCTCCCCCCTGGCAATGAGTCTAAGAGCTTCCTTAAATTGTGGTCTATTAGAGGCAAAGGCTCCATAAATTGAGACCTCTTTATAATGAATAATATTCCCATCTAATTTTAAGATAGAGTTTTCTTTGGGAAACCCGGCAAAAAAGCTTAGTCTGCCTTTCATAGCCATTGCTCTTAGAAGCTCTTGGGCAACTTTATTCACCGAGCAGGCAACTATTCCCACATCCGTCCCTTCTCCATCAGTCAGCTCTAATACTGCCTTTACTAAACCAGTGTCTTTACTGGCAATATAATAATCAAAACCGAATTCTTTAGACTTGCTCAGCCTTACCGGGGAATATTCAGCCAGGATAACTTTCGCTCCTTTACTTTTTGCTAGAAGACCATGCATCAAACCAATAGGACCTGCTCCCACTATGGTAACATATTCTCCCTTGCTAATATCTAGATAATGTTGCCCATTTATGACACAGGAAAGTGGTTCCACCATTGCCAGGTGCTCATCGGAAACAGTGGAATCTTCCGGGATGGGTATTATAGCACCCTGCTTAACAGCAGCATCCTGAACTAGTATATACTCAGCAAAACCACCCGGATAATAGTAGCCAATCGGATGGTTATTCCTGCACATATTATGGTTTCCTTCCCGGCAGGGTCTACATTCCTCTTTTTGACAGCCCACTGAGGTAACTACAATTACTTTATCTCCAATTCCATAGTCAGGACTCTCAACTTCAGAGCCAATTCTTTCTATGGTCCCCACAATCTCATGGCCGATGATAAACCTACCTTCACCATAGCCTTTAATTTGAGGGACAAATCCTTTGGTAACATCTTTTGTTCCTTGATACATCCTTCCATCTGTTCCGCAGATAGCACAAACATTAACCCTTAGCAGAACATCACCTGCGCCACAGACTGGTTTTACTAGATTTTCAATTCCCATATGTTTTGCTTTATCTATGTATAGAAAAGCCGCTTTCATCCCTTTATTTATCAATATACTCTCCAGTATTCTACCGACTTCTTTAAATCATCTATTATCTTTGATTTAAGAAGTTTAATTTCTTCTTTCATAAATTAATTTCCCTTCTTTTTTAATAATTTGGGAAGTAACGCCACTATCAAGGATTCTCAAATCCATCCCTTCATTTAACTTTTCCTCAAGCTCACTCCATATCAAAAAATAATCTTCTTTAACTTTTCCTTCTAAAGCTATATCTATGTCTGAGTTTTCTCTAAACTTACCCTCTTTTGTAATTGATCCGAATATATATGCTTTTTTTACTTCGGAAAAATTACTGAAAATCTCGTTAAGCAGGCTTAGCTTCGCCATTGCTTTTCTTCTTATCTTCTCCCTTTCCCAAATTCTTTTTTTTTCCTTATCTTTAAGATAATTGGCACATTTACTTATGTCTATCAAAATCCCCTGGAGAAGAAAGTTCTTCTCTAAACAATTCTCCTAGATTCTCTAAAACAATTGTAGAGAACGCTTCTGACAATGTCAGGACTTGCCTTTTAAGAGCTCAAAGGAGTACGAGCCGGATCCGACGTTGAAGATCACATATTCATCGTCCTCGCTGGCACCGGTGATTCCTGCTATACCTTCGATGTATGAACTATTTTCCCAAACGGTTTTTCCACTCTCTTTGATGGTAACGTCACCTAAATTCATCTTGGGAACACTCACCTTTGCCTGAGTATTGACAGGTAGAATAATATTGAGAGCTAACGAGTGGT
Organism: Clostridia bacterium; assembly: GCA_009618505.1. The sequence continues at coordinate 9,682 of WJOQ01000396.1, forward strand.
CACTTTTCTTCCAGCTTGAAGATATCATACCTCTCATAGTTCTAATAGAAGCACTAACATAATTTAAATCACCAACGACATAAGGCTTAATGATGGTCCTTCCAAAACCAGGGCCAGCAGGGTCGATATTAATACCAGCTAGAACTTTATAGAACCAGGCATCGATGCTGCCAAACATTATGTGATTATGAGAGTTCATACCACTATCAACCAGGTACTCCCATCTCTCCCAAAGGGTGGTAGCTCCTTCTCGGAGCATATATCCCCAACCAGGATAAGTAGTTTGAGTTGCTAATTTATAGGCAAGATCCGTTCGGCCATATTTTGTCAGAACATCCAATATGTATCTGGTACCCACAATACCTGTATTAAGATGATTGCTGTGCGTTACCACAATATCATCTATCAAATTTTTCAACACAGCCTTCTGCTTATCTTCAGGGACTATGTCTAGAAATAGAGCAAGAACATTACAGGTTTGACTGCTGATTAAAAAACTGGCGATAAATTTCTTTATCATTTCTTTTTTTTTATCCTCAGGGACCGTTGCCGGGAAAAGAGCTTCAGCCTTCTTATAGAGGTCGGAATATTTTTCGCCAGAATAGCAGTTTTCCTTAAGAAACTCTTTATTGAAAGCTTTTTTAATCTTCTCGGATAGTTCAGCATACTTTTTAGCATCTTCGGATTTATCTAAGATATGGGCAATTTTAGATAATATCAAGGTGTCGTGATAGTAATACCAGCTTGAGGTTAGTTCCCCCGGAGTATCCACTGGCTTAATATGTGCTGGAGGACACCAATCTCCGTATTTAGAGTAAGAGAGAATATCATCTTTGGCTTTACTGGTAAGAAAGTCTACCCATTTCTTTATACCAGAGTAATACTTCTCCAAGATTCGCCTGTCACCATAATATTGATAGAGATACCAGGGAATAACTACACAAGCAGTACCCCAGGTGGGATCAGCCGGATAAATACTCCAATAAGCTGGCACAACATCGGGTACACTACCATCTTGGGCTTGGGAATCGCCTATATCCTCGAGCCATTTTATGTAGAAGCCAGCCATACCGAAGTTATAAATTGCCTCTTCTGCCACCAGTTGAGCATCGCCCATCCACCCCATTCGCTCATCACGCTGTGGGCAGTCGGTAGGAATGCTCATTAAATTGCTCAATTGCCCCCAGAGAACGTTCTTGTGAATAGAGTTAATCAAAGAATTAGAGCAAATAAAACCTCCTGTGGGCTCTACTGCTGAGTGGACAACACGTCCTTCTATGCTCTCCAGTGTAGGTGTTCCAGGAAAGCCAGTTACCTCAACATAGCGAAAGCCATGGTAGGTGAAACGTGGCTCATAGACCTCCTGTCCTTCTCCTTTCAAGATATAGGCATCAGTTGCCTTCGCTCCACGATTAGGAACGACATTGAGCATTCCATCCTCATGCAACAATTCGGCATATCTAAGCTTTACTCTGGTACCTCTCGCTCCACTCAGGCAAAGCCTCACCCAGCCGGTAAAGTTCTGCCCAAAATCATAGATATACACCTCAGACTCGGGGTTGGTAATTTTCATCGGCTGAATTATTTTGCTTACCTTAATTGGCGGAAAACTCGCCTGTGAAACTAATTTTCCACCAGGTTCATCTGCTATCCTAGCCGCATCCCAATCAGAGTCATCGTAGAAGGGAGTATCCCAGCCCAATCCTTCCAATCTGGCATCATAAACTTCCCCATTATAGATGCTATTTTCAGTTATTGGACTCTGACCCACTTTCCAGCTCTCATCAGTAACAATACTCTCACTGCTATCATCAGTAAATTCTATGTTTAGTTGCAAGATTACTTTAGGTGGGCCGTACCCATATGCCTTGATATATCGTCCATTGCCCAACATAATACCTACTGCATTTTTACCTTTTCTCAAATATTTACCTACATCGTAGGTAGAATAGAGAACCCGCTTTTTATAATCAGTCCAACCTGGATCAAGGACAACCTCACCAACCTTATCTCCATTTATGCGTAGTTCGTAATAACCTAAGCCGGATACATAGACTCTTGCTTGCGCGATGTCCTTCTCAATGCTAAACTCCTTACGGAGAAGGTATCCATAAGGCATCTTCGTTGTTCCTTGAACAGGGTCAGAGAACGTCGATTCTCCATAACCTTTGCCCTCAATCCACTTTCCCCTCCAATCATCTCTACTTAATAAGCCCATCTCAAAGGTGGCCACCTTGCTCCATGGGCTCATCTTACCATCCTTATCCCAGATGCGCACTTTCCAGTAAGAAGTTTTTCCGCTCTGTAGGTCACTTCCCTTATAGATAACGTTTGTTGACTCTTTTGAGGCTACTTTACCGCTATTCCATTGATCACCCCTCTCCGCGTCCAAGTTTGCTTGGCTGTTACTAACAAGCACCTGATAGGCTGACTGAACCTGTCCACGCTCGGAATGTTTGAGCACCCAGGAAAACCTGGGCAGGCTTACATCAACTCCCAGGGGATTTGATACATACTCACAAAGTAGACTCGTAGGTGCCTTCACTGAATTACCTTTTTTCTCTTTTTGAGAAACCATAATATCACTCCTTGATATATTTTCTCCAGTATTCTACCGACTTCTTTAAATCATCTATCACCTGATATTCTATAGGATAACGCTCCCGATGGGAAATTTCCAATAGTAAGACCACCTCTTCTGCTCCTGAGGCTTCTATAGCTTCCATTACCCTGAGAGGTGAGATAATCCCTATTTCATTATATTCTTCCGTAAAAGGCCAACGAGCGCTTTTGTCTTTGGTACTTTGTTTTATATGAACGACAGGGGACAGGTGAGCCAGTTCTCTAAGCCAGGTATAGGGGTCCCTGTCTCGAGGGTTGCGAGAAGCTAAATCTCCGTGGTCTACACCCAAACAGAGTCGAATAGGAATAGGTAGACCGTCTTCATTTAATCTCTCCAGAAGTTCTTTGGTTGAATCAATGGTGCAGGCCATCTCCCGCTGTACGGACATAGGCTCAAAGATAAGAAATTTAAATCCTAATCTTGCTCCTACCGGGCAAGCTTGTGCCAGGAGGAAATAGCTTCCTCAATTAAGAACTCCCTCCTCTTCTTATTGTTGAAATCTGCCACTGACATACTACCAAAATGACCGCCTGAGCCTCTTGCTCCTAATTGAGCTGAAATCTCAAACCAACCTCTAAACCAATCGAACCAGACCTTTCTCTGCAAGGCATCCGGATGCATAAGGTGATTAACACGGGTAAAAGTGCTGGTAAAAGTCGTATCTATCTTAACCTCGTATTTGAGCGCACTGGCTTTTACCTTTATAATCTTATGTTCTATCACCTGCGGGGGCAGAAAAGGATTCAAAAGATCAACCACAAATTGAACATATTTTAATCCTAACTCCTTTCCCACAATCTTCAGCCAGACCTCCGGCTCAGGAAATCGGTTAGTTGCAAAACCAGCATTAATTCCCAATCTAAATTTGATCATTTTAAACCTTTTATATTCTTTTTGACTCTACTAGAATCCTTTATAGTTCCCAGGGAAACTTGCACTCTATCAAATCTGCAAATCCATGGTAAAAAGGAGCGGAACCAGCTATGATGAAATGTGCCTGGACCGGTTTGTCTTTACGTATAACTTTTATAAAGAACTGATTCCACCCTTCTTTGAGTTTTGTATCCACGTAGCTTCTTCCATCCCCGGCGTAATTTGGCCTCAATATCCCTTCGGCCTGCACCTTATGGATCGTATTTCCATTTAGCCAAATCTGAAATGAACAATTTGAAGGAAGGCCTACTCTTACATCTCTTTCGTCCAGGCTATAAACGTAGTGCCTAAGGTAAATAACTCCACTCTTGCCGTGAAAGTTTTCCTCGATTCTAAGCTCATTGTCAGAAAAGTCAATGATGTTCCAGTTTCCATCTAACCCACCAGGATTAAGATCGGCCTCCAAGGGGGATAAACTCCTCATATCTCTTCCCTCAAGTACTCTTGAGATCAGCCATCTGTTGGCAGCCAGAAAAACCAAGGGGATCTTCTCCAACTTTGGCCTTCCCTTAACCGATATATGAAGATCAGCCCGATTAGAGGTATTCAAGACCTTTACCTCATCGACCCTTATAGTGAATTTACATACCGATTGAGCTCCCGCTTCTAGGGTTACCTTTATGGACCTTGGCTGTATATCCCATCCCTCCGGAGGTTTCACTGAAGCCTCCATATCGAGACTTACTAATCGTGGATTTTTTAAAATTACCTGAAAATCCTTAGCCACTCCTAATTGAACAACGGGATCATCCAAATAATCCACCGAAGCTATAAGAGTATGTAGGTCAAAGTCCACCTTTGTGGAAGGAAGATGCCACAGTCTCTTTATGTTTTCATTTGGCTCAAAATCTAAATCAACGTTTCTTCGAACAATTTTTCTCTCCAGAGAAATTTCTCTCCCATAAAAGGAAAGAACTTTTTCTTTTATTTTGCAGATCCTTTTGGTGAGCTCATCAAGGTCTTTTGGCTCTCTCACATTTCTAATCCCTCCCCAAGAGGAGTTGGTGGTAATTTTATCCCCCAACGGTTCTATCCACTTCTTTGGTAATTTTTCTTTTCCCAAAACAATACCCAATATAGAGCCGACAGTTGCTCCAGTGCAGTCGGTATCATATCCGCAATTAACTGCCTTGCAAATGGCATCCCCGAAGTCCTTGCCGTAAAGGAGACCTATTGTTTGAAATCCAATATTTACCGGGGAGTATTGCGCTATAGGGCTATAGGAATTTTCAAGTACGAAGTTCCTTGCCGTCTTCCAGTCCATTCCCTTCTTATAGGCCTTTATGGCATTCTTGATTGCCTTTGCCGTCTCACAGTTTCCCGGAATAAATGACAACCCTATCTCCAAAAGCTTTTCCTTATCGCTGATTAAAAAGGCAGCTGACTCCACGGCAGCGTTGAACATCTCCCCATATACTGACTCTCCGCCTGCATGGTCCACTATGGCATCCTCGTAGGCATAAGAAGCGGCAAGATTGGGAAAACCAGGGGTAATACATGCCCATATCTCAGAGCGGATGGGGCTTCCCATGCAATGTTTAAACCAGTTATTGTAATAACCTGATATCGGAGGTAAAAGTCCTTTCTTAAGGTTAGTTTTACTCAGTCCATATTCATCGAAGTTATACTGAATGCAATCAAGCCAGTACTCGGTCAAATCCCGTGCCTTAATATAAATACCCTTATCTTCCAAGGCCTGAAGCCAGATTAGCTGAAGCTCTAGGTCATCATTAGGGATTCCTCCTTCCTTTAGCTCAGGATACCATGAGACATCGAACATTTCCTCCTTTCCCCATATGCTTTCCAGTGGAGCTCCTAACGTGCCCCCCGC
>WJOQ01000375.1 GCA_009618505.1 Clostridia bacterium
ATCTTTTTGCTTTGCCGGTAGTCCTGGGTAAAGTAGTTGGCTCTACCAATTCTACATGGGGAGTAACCAAAAGCTCCCTTTTAAGTTTAGCTTTAATGTCACTTTGCAATTTTTCCAAACCCTGGAAGGAGCCCCTGAAGAACCTTTGCTCAACTTCCACTCTCACTCTCATCTCATCCAGACCCCCTTTTCGTTCCAGGATAATCTGATAGTTTCTCCCCACTTCGGGCAAACCCATAAGAACTCTCTCCACACCTGAAGGAAAGATATTCACACCTCGCAGGACAAACATATCATCCACTCTACCCTTGATTCGGGATATGCGGCGGTGAATTCGTCCACACTTGCAGGGCTCAGGATAGATATTGGTTAGATCACCAGTTCTATATCTTAAAAGGGGCATTGCTTCTCTATTTATGGCGCTGAGTACCAGCTCTCCTTCTTCACCTTCTCTTTGAGTCTCCAAAGTCTCCGGGTCAATAATCTCCATAATGAAATTATCCTCCCAGAGATGCATTCCTTCTTTTTGCTTGCATTCAAAAGCAACTCCCGGGCCATTCATTTCAGAAAGTCCGTAAGAATTATAGGCATCCAGAGAAAAAATTTCCTCAATTTTGCGCTTTGTGGCCTCTGAATAAGGCTCTGCCCCTAAATAGAATATGCGCAGGTCAAAATCATTACTGGGATTTAGCCCCAATCTCTCCATAACTTCAGCTAAGTAAAGAGCATAGCTAGGAGTCAGGTGCAATATGGTAGTACTAAAGTCACGCATCAACCCTATCTGCCGCTCGGTGTTACCAGCTCCCCCTGGAATTACCAATAACCCTGCTCTCTCTGCTCCGTAATGGAAAATGAGACCTCCGGTAAAGAGCCCATAGCTCATCATATTTTGAAAAACATCCTCAGGCCCGGCTCCTGTCATCTTTATAGAACGAGTTATCAACTGAGCAGCTTGGTCTATATCCTTCTGGGTAAATAGAACAGCTTTCGGCTTTCCAGTTGTACCAGTAGAGGTATGTAACCTTACAAGACTGGATAGGGGAGAAGCCAAAAACCCATAAGGATACCGAGCACGCAGGTCTTTCCTGGTAGTAAAAGGAAGTCTTTTTAAGTCTTTCAGGCTTTTTATATTTTCAGGTTTCACTCTCCTGGCGCCGAATGCTTCTTTGTAAAAAGGTACTTTATGATAGATTCTTTCCGATACTTTTTTCAATCCTTCTAGCTGCAGCTCCTCCAGACATCCTCGAGTAAGACATTCTGGATTCTCTTTCTGACGCCTCACTATAGTTCTCCCCTCATTTTCTCTCTCTTTTATCAATTAATCTTTTACCCATAGCTTCCCTGGCAAAGAAGTCAGGTTCAACTAACTTGACCTCAACACTAATACCTAAATCCTGATAGATTTCCCTTTCCCCTCTGGACTTCAATTCTTGCAGCTTCTTCATTTCGTCAAAAAAGATTTCTTCGGAAATCTCTACCAGTACCTCGACTATGTCCTCACCATCCCTTCTGTCAATCACCACGCAAATATGAGGCTCAACTCTTTCAACCCGGGAAAAAATGCGCTCAATCTGGGAAGGAAAGAATCTGACTCCCTTGATGGTTACCAGTTCATCGGTACGACCGGCTACTTTTTTCATCTTGATGAGAGTTCGCCCGCATTTACAAAGAGAAGTATCCAGAACAGTAATGTCCCCTGTTCGATATCTAATAAGTGGAAATGCCTCCTTGGTAATGGTAGTAAGCACCAATTCTCCCTTCTCTCCTAAAGGAAGCACCTGTTCAGTCTCAGGGTCTATTATTTCCGCAATAAATTGGTCCTCGAAAATGTGAAGCCCCTTCTTTTCTTCACATTCTCCTGCCACTCCTGGCCATACTATCTCGCTTAAGCCGTAATTATCGGTTGCCTTTATATTGAGTTCATCTTCTATCTGCTTTCTGGTCTTCTCTGAAAAAGGCTCTCCGGTAAAAAGACCTCTTTTTAGATAAATGTCAGCCGGCCCTAATCCCTTTTTCCGAATTGCTGCGGTCAATCTAAGCCCAAATCCGGGAGTAGCTATTAATGCTGTGGTGCGATAATCTCGAGCAATCACTACCTGCCGTGCTGGGTCGAGATTAGAGCCCGGTATAACTGACGCCCCTATCAACTCGGCCCCATAATGAAAACCGAGCCCCCCACCGAATAGGCTATAATCAAAGCATATCTGCACCACATCATCTTTTGTTACGCCACCGGCAGAAAGTATGCGAGCGCTTGCTTCCGTCCAATGGGCTAGGTCATTCCTGGTGTACCCCACAACGATAGGCTCTCCGGTGGTGCCAGAAGTACATTGGAGTCTTACCACTTCTCGAAGAGGAACAGCAAACATTTCGTAAGGATAGCTCTGGCGCAAAGTAGTCTTACTGGTAAAAGGAATTTTGGCTAATTGCTCTAAAGAATTAATCTCCTCTGGTACTAACCCTACCTGGTCAAACAATCTTCGGTAAAAAGTAACGCTTCGACGGACTCTATTAAGAGTAGCCTGAAGCCTTTCTAATTGTAGCTGTTGCAGTTCATCTCTTGCCATGCATTCAAAATGAGAATTCCAGATAGACATCTATTTCACCTCTTCATTTATTCCCAGACCTCTTTGTATTCTCTGCCTAGATAGGCTCTCCTCACCTCCTGGTTATGGAGAAGTTCCTGCGACATTCCTTGAAGAACCACCCTTCCCGTCTCTATAACATAAGCCCTGCTAGATATTCTTAACGCCGCCTCAGCATTTTGCTCTACTAAAAGAATAGTAGTGCCCTGCTTATGTAGTTCAGATATTATTTGAAAAATCTGAGTGGTTACAAGAGGAGCCAGCCCCATAGAAGGCTCATCCATTAGAATAAGCTTTGGTCTTGCCATAAGAGACCGTCCAATAGCCAGCATTTGCTGTTCTCCTCCACTGAGAGTGCCCGCTATCTGTGACTTTCTTTCTTTTAGAATAGGAAAAAGGACAAATACCTTCTCTAAGTCATTCTTAATCTCAGACTTTTTGTCTTTTCTATAACGCTGGTAAGCTCCCAGGATAAGATTCTCCATAACGGTCAAAGGAGCGAATAACTGCCTTCCTTCCGGCACCAGGCTAACCCCCATTCTAATTATCTGCCTGGGATTTCGATGTATAATATCAGTATCAGAGAAAAGAATCTGTCCGGTTAGGGAGGAAACCAATCCCACAATAGAGTTGAGTAAGGTGGTTTTTCCAGCACCGTTTGCTCCAATCAAGGACACCACTTCACCTTCTTCAACGTGCAGAGAAACTCCTTTCAAAGCTTGCATACGCCCATAATAACTTTTAAGATTTCGTATAGCTAGCATTCTCTGTTTCTCTCTTGCCAAGATAAGCAGTTATCACCGCTTCATTATTCTGGACCTGGCGTGGGGTTCCTTCCGCAATAACCTGACCAGAATTAAGAACAACCACTTCCTCAGATACCTCCATCACCATCCCCATATCATGTTCTACTAGAAGAATGGTAATTCCAATTTCCCGAATTCGGTGAATAAGCTGAACCATCTCATCGGTCTCAGGAACACTGAGCCCAGCTACTGGTTCGTCGAGTAAGATTAGCTCTGGTTCCGTGGCCAGGGCTCGGGCACATTCTAATAACTTCTGTTGTTGAAAGACAAGGCTGGAAGCCACCTCGTCCCTTTTAGCCTCTAATCCCACAAAAGAAAGCATCTCTAAAGAATATTCACCGATTCTTTTTTCCTCAGCTCGGGTTTTTTTTGAATTGAGAATAGCAGCAAAAAGACCTGACCTGGTTCGGCAGTGGCGTCCTACCATTACATTCTCCAAAACGGTCATATTCTCAAACACCTGAACATTCTGAAAAGTGCGCGAAACTCCTTTTTCTGCAATAACATAGGGTTTAAGTCCGTTAATTCTTTGCTCCTTGAATTTGATTGTGCCAGAACTTATTGGGTATATTCCGGAAATGAGATTAAAAATAGTGGTTTTGCCGGCTCCGTTAGGACCGATAAGGGCCTTGATTTGATGGGGATTTACCTCAAAGTCTATCCCATCTACAGCAGTTACCCCTCCAAAATTTTTCTCTAATTTTTCAATTCGGAGAATAGGGCCCATGTTATTGCCTCTTTTATCCTTTTTGACCGATAGATTTAGAGCTTCTTTTTTTCACCAGGTCAAAAATACCTACAAAAAGTCCCTTAGGTAAAAAAACCATTATGAGTAGGAGAATCGAACCATAAATAAGAATATCGTAATCTTGAAATGCTCGTAAGTACTCAGGCAAAATAGTCAATAGAGCCGCACCTATCATCGCTCCCCATACACTAGCCACTCCTCCTACTACAACCATAGTGACCAGAACGATGGAAAAATGAAAGCCAAAAGGACTGGGATTGAGAAAAGTAATAAAGTGTGCATAGAGGCTCCCAGCGACAGAGGCATAAACAGCACTCAATACAAAGATTTGAATCTTGTATTTGGCAGTATTCACCCCCATAACATTGGCTGTCAACTCACCTGCGTGGATAGATCTCAGAGCTCGCCCCACCCGGGAGTGAGTAATATTCAGGGAAATTATTAAGGCAATTATCACCAGAATCCAGACAAGATAATAGTAGTGAACATCGGTTTTAAACAAGAAATTTCCTAACTTGAAGCGGGGAATCTGTCCAAAGCCAGAGGGGCCACCAGTAAGGGAACTAGCCTGGTTAAAAATGATATAAACGATATAGCCAAATGCTAAGGTAGCCATAGCCAGGTAATGACCTTTGAGTTTGAGGGCAGGAGCTCCTATAAGGAAAGCAATCCCTCCGGTTACAAAAATGGCTGCCAAAAGCGCGAGCCAGGGGGAGACGCCAAATTTAGTACTGAGTATTCCGGAAGTATATGCCCCCAGTCCAAAAAAAGCAGCCTGACCCAGGGAAATCTGCCCTGCGTAGCCCATAAGCAGACTGAGGCCAATAGTAATAAGACTATGAATGCCCACAAAAACCAACACATTCAGGTAATAAGAATTGCCAAGTCCCAGCGGTATAGCCATAGTTACTCCCGCCAGAATCACCAGCACAATTAAATTCTTCTTTTTCATCGCTTTTTCTTTTTAGACGACTCTTTACACAGATGTTATGATTGTCAATTAAAACTTCTTGAACTCCCCTTTTTCTCTACTTCCCAGAAGTCCGCCCGGTTTGATGAATAAAACCAAAAGCAACACTACCAGAGCAATAGCATCTTTATACCCGGAAGATATGAAACCTGCTCCCAGAGATTCCATAATACCAATAATAAACCCTGCCACTATCGCTCCCACATTACTCCCCAATCCACCCAATACCGCAACACTGAACCCCTTCACTGCTAACATAGTCCCCCGATTGTAGTCCATAAGAGCAATAGGAGCAATGATAATCCCGGCTGCCGCTCCAATCGCTGCACTTAAGGCAAAAGACAAGAGAACCATAGTCTTTACATTAATACCAACTAGACTGGCTGCCGTGCGATTAGCTGCACAGGCTCTCATTGCTTTTCCAGTTAGGGTAAACCCGAAAAAGAAAATTAGAAAAACCACCGTCGTCGCCATAATCCCCAATATCCATAAGGTCTGAGGAAGAATAGTAGCCCCCAGCACCCTCACTGGCTCTTCTCCTGAAAAAGCGGGCAAGGCAAAGGTCTCTTTACCCCAGGCAAACATAGCGCCACCTTTGAAGAGAATACTGGCAGCTATGGTGATAATAATAAGAGTAATTACGGAAGGGTTTTTTA
>WJOQ01000386.1 GCA_009618505.1 Clostridia bacterium
TCCTCCTCCTATGGATTTAAATATAGCTTCTTTAGCAGCAAATCTTCCCGCCAGATAAGCAAGTTTTGCTTTCTTTCTCAAGCAATATGAGCTCCGTATCTCTTTGTCTGTGAAAACTCTTTCCTCAAATTGTTTTCCCCACCGAGCAAGAGCCTCGTCTATTCTTCTTATCCTAATGATGTCTATACCAATCCCTTTAATCATTAGCTCAAATCCAATACTCGCTTTGCTTGATTCTTGTATGTTGTATTGCGTATATCGTATGTCGTATTGCGCAATACGCATCACGCACGACGCATCACGACTACGGGACCTTGTTCACAATGACATGGTTTACTGAATATTTACGTCACATGGTAAGGTATATAGCTAGGCAAAAACTGGTGATATCTTCTTAGCGTCATCCTCCAATTAATTTGAGCATTTCGGCTACCGCTTCTTTTATTCCTACCAGACAAGCTCGAGCAATAACAGAGTGACCAATGCTGAATTCTTGTATTTCTTCTATCAAGCATACTTTTTCCACATTTTGATAGTCTAGTCCGTGCCCCGCATTTACTCCCAAGCCGAGTTTTCTTGCTAGAGCTGCTGCTCCAGCGATTTTTTCTAGTTCTGTAGCAATTTCTAATTCGTTCTTGGTTTCAGCATAATGGCCTGTATGTATTTCTACTGTATCAGAGTTATATCTATGTGCTTTCTTGATATTACTGGAGGTAGGGTCAATAAAGAGGGAAACCATTATTTTTCTATCATGGAGAAGGGATATTACTTCTTTCAACCTGCTATCATTCCGGGAAAAGTCCAGGCCACCTTCGGTTGTTATCTCTTCTTCTGTTTCTGGCACCAGAGTTGCCATATCCGGTTTTACTCTAAGGGCAATTTTTACTACCTCCTCGTTGGTTCCCATCTCCAGGTTCAATTTAGTCTTAATTGTGGCTCGCAGTATTTCTAAGTCACGTTCTTGGATATGTCTTCTGTCTTTCCTCAAGTGGACAGTTATTCCTTCGGCTCCTGCCAGTTCCGCCAGGAGGGCGGCTGCTATAGGCTCTGGTTCCTTAGCTCTTCTTGCCTGCCGCAGTGTAGCGATATGGTCAATATTTACACTCAATCTTGCCATTCTCGATCTCCGATTTTCGTATCTCGATGCTCGATACTGGATACTCGTTTTGGTCTTATTCCTCGTCCTTTGTCTTTCATCTTTCTTCTCTTACGAGCATCGAGCATCTAGGATCGAGTATTTAGAACTTCTTCTTTTCAAGCAACACGCGACGGGTAACGGATTTCGATTCACTATACGCTATCCGCTGAACGCTATCCGCTATTTTAGCCCTAGAACATCTTGGAAATCGTAGAGTCCCTTTTCTTTCCCGACAAGGAATTTTGCGGCTAAAATGGCTCCCCGGGCAAAGCTCCCGCGAGATTCAGCCCTATGAGTGATTTCCAATCTTTCTTCTTCTCCTGCAAATAGCACTGTATGTTCTCCTACTACACTTCCTCCTCTTATCGAATGGATACCAATCTCTTTTTTACTTCTTATTTCGTTTTTTATTCCTTTTCTTCCATACACACCTACCTCAGATAAACTTCTACCCTCTACTTCAGCTATGATTTGGGCGATTCTTTGCGCTGTTCCACTAGGAGCATCTTTTTTATTACGGTGATGTGTCTCTATGATTTCTTTATCGAAGTTTTCGCCCAGAATCTTTGTTATCTGTTTTACTATGCTGTAGAGGAGATTAATCCCTATACTCATATTGGGAGAGATAATTATGGGAATAGTATTAGATGCCCTTTCTATTCTTTCGTACTCTTTTTCTTTAAAACCGGTGGTTCCTATTACCATAGGAATTCCTTTTTTCTCAGCAATTCTGAGATGTTCCAGGGTAGCTGGGGGAGTCGTAAATTCAATTATAATACTATCTCTCTCAATTACATTTTCCAGATGAGAGCCAACTTTGATTTCTTTTTCTGTTTCTTTCCCTAGTAAAGGATGTTGGGGGGACTCTATGGCTCCTACTAATTCTATATCTTTTCTCTGACCAATCTTATATATTACCTCTTTACCCATTCTTCCTAATGCACCACAAATAATAACTCTTAGCATTTTCCCTTTAAATTCGTAAGTATCCACTCAGTCAGGTCATTACCAACCGAGTGAAGCAATCTGGCCAGTTTGTTTGGGGATTGCGCAGCCTGTTCCGAGCGTAGCGAATAATCCCGTTTCTGGCAATGGCACGGGGTTCAGCCAACATTTATCTAAATTCTTAAGCTTAAGAATTTAGATCGGTAAGTATATCCCTGAAATAAATTATGTTGACGACTTACAGTTTCATCTCAATTTAGGGAAGGATCAATTTTTTGACCGGATATAACAGACTCCTTACCTTTTAAGGAAGGTCTATGGTGGAGGCGGAGGGAATCGAACCCTCGTCCAGAAACTAAAGAGTCAGAGTATCTACATACTTAGTCTACAATTTAAATTCACCTTTTCCTCCTCCCGTAGACAGGATGAAAAAGAGGCTAGCAGCTTTTGATTTGCCTTATCCCCTACTGCCCGGAAATAAGGCTAGCTCCGCTTTCTGACACCGTTCTTACTTCACAGAGCAAAAAGTAAGGGGCGTAGCCCTCTAGCTAAGGCTAGGGGCTAATGCCAATGGACTTAAATCGGCGATTAAATTTAATGCCAGATGGATTTACAAGGTATCTAGCTACCCTTGATATGCAACCCTGAACTTTACATCTCTGTCGAAGCCAATCGCCCCCTTCTTTATCATTTTATCCAACTGCTCATCTTAGTTTATGTTTTAAAGTACGTTTGACTTCCTGCTCTACTGCCTTTTCTCTAAGCTTACGCCTTTTATCGTAGAGCCGCTTACCTTTGGCTAAACCTATTTCTACTTTAGCTCTATCTTTTTTAAAGTATATACGTAATGGAATTAATGTCAACCCCTTCTGGGCTAAAGTACCAGTTAGTTTCTCTATTTCCTTTTTGTGAAGAAGTAATTTTCTTTCCCTTCTGGGATTATAGCCGGGATTATTATCGAAAGGATAAGGAGCTATGTGCAGATTGTAAAGAAAAATTTCTCCTCTTTTTATCTGGGCAAAGGAATCAACAAAACTTACCATTCCATCCCTAATAGATTTGACCTCTGATCCTTCAAGCACAATTCCCGCCTCGAAGCTCTTAACAACCTCATACTGATACCTCGCCTTTCTATTAGCAATCACCTTTTTATAACGTCCGTAGGAATACTCTTTTAGAATTTAATATATAGATAGCATACTGATTTAATTTGTCAAAAACTTGAAGTAATACGAATATGCAATTATCAAGTTTTGAAGGATTTCCAGCATAACCTTAATAGATTTATCTCTATAAGATGCCCGAAGATTGCGTTTGGACATTGTTCCTCTTGACTGATTTCCTATATTATGCTATAATTAACCGATTGAGAGTTTGCTTTTCTCTAATTATTTGCTGGAGAGCATATAGGGAGTTCAATTTTAATGATAAGAATTCTATGAAGGAGGTGAGAGAATAATGAATAAGGCTGAGTTGGTTGAGAAAGTGGCCGGAGAAGTGGGATTAACCAAGAAGGATGTGAATAATGTTGTGGATGCCGTGACTTCAGCAATTACTGACTCCCTGGCAGGCGGGGAAAAAGTTACTCTAGTTGGTTTTGGTACTTTCCAGGTTCAGAAAAGGAAAGCTCGTCAGGGCGTAAATCCCCAAACAGGCCAGAGAATAAGTATTCCTGCGAAAGATGTGCCAAAATTTAAACCGGGAAGAAGTTTAAGAGAAGCAGTAGAGTAAGAGAGATCCATATCAAGGATTGAGAGAGGTTAATGACCTCTCTCAATCCTTTGAAGAAAGCCTTCTCTTTAGTGCAGAGACAGAGGATGAAGTGATTACTTCATATAAATTTGGAGTAATTATTATAGGAGGAAAACAATACAAGTCTGATGTGATTATTTACCCAGATAGGGTAGATGATAAGTGGTGGAGAAAAAGAGGGCATTTGCTTCTTCCGCAAGACCTGGAAGAGGCAGTAAAAGAAAAGCCTGCAGTTATTATCGTTGGTACGGGAAATCCAGGACTAATGAAAGTTCCTTCCATTACCCTGGGGTGGGTTAAGTCAAAAGGGATTGATATAAAGGTTGAACCCACAAAATCAGCCTGCCAGACCTATAATCAGTTCTATCATTCCAAAAAGACAATTGCCGTTTTACATCTAACCTGTTAACAATCAAAATCCGTATCTTGTATCTCGTGAATCGTATCTGGCATTTCGTATCTCGAAAAAAGACTGTGGGGCAGACAAAAAGATGCGTGGTACTAGATACGAGATACGAACAACGAGATACGGATACTTTTGACAACAGGGCTTTTTATGCTATATTGTAGAAAATAGGAGGAAAAAATGCTAGAAGATTATTTGGATCAATTGAAATCTGTAAAAGGGAAAATAGACGAGTTAAGGGGGCATCTTTGAGGTAGAGAGAGGAGAAAAAAAGATTAGAGAATTAGAAGAGATGGCTTCTGCTCCAGGATTCTGGAGTAGAGAGGGCCAATCAAAGACATTGAAAGAGCTAAGTTTTCTTAAAGAGAAAAAAGATGAGTGGAATAAATTGGGGGGTCTATATCAGGAGATTGTTACCTTGGGAGAACTTCTAAGGGAAGAAGAAGATAAGGATCTTAATAAAGAGATGGAGACTAAGCTCCTTTTGCTGGAAAGAAAAATAGGGAAACTCCAGATAGAATCTCTGCTAAGAGGAAAAGATGATCATGCTAACGCTATTATATCTATTCATCCTGGAGCAGGAGGAACTGATTCCTGTGATTGGGCAGAGATTTTACTTAGAATGTACCTGGGCTGGACGGAGAAAAAGGGTTATCAGAGAAGATTGGTTGAACATATAGCAGGTGAAGAAGCAGGAATAAAGACAGCTACTGTTGTGGTGGAAGGAAGATTTGCTTACGGTCATCTTAAGGGAGAGGTGGGTATTCATAGATTAGTGCGTATCTCTCCTTTCGATTCAGCTCATCGTCGTCACACTTCTTTTGCAGCAGTGGACGTAATTCCAGAGGTTGAAGATGTAGAAGTAGAAATTAAAGAAGGTGATTTAAAAATTGATACTTTTCGAGCTGGCGGACCAGGGGGGCAGCATGTTAATGTTACAGATTCAGCGGTTAGGATTACTTATCTGCCCAAAGGTATAATTGTACAATGTCAGGATGAGAGGTCCCAACATAAGAACAAGGCTACGGCCATGAGAATTCTCAAGGCTCGTCTGCACAATCTTTATGAACTTGAGAGAGAAAAGGAATCCAAGAGAAGACATGGAGAAAAAGCAAGGATAGAGTGGGGAAATCAGGTGCGTTCATATGTTTTGCATCCTTATACCCTGGTGAAAGATCACCAGACTGGCGTGGAAAAAGGTGATGTAGAAAAAGTATTCAAAGGTGAAATAGACGAGTTTGTAACTGCCTCATTAAGAAGATTGGCTAAATATTAAATAGTTCGTGGTTCATTGTTCATAGTTCATCGATAAAAAGAATCTAGGTTCTTAAATGCTCGATGCTCGCCCCCTCTCCTTAATCCTCTCCCCACAGGGGAGAGGGAAGGGGTGAGGGGAACCGAGATACGAGAATTATTGGAGGGAGGTTTAGATGGGGGGATTTTATATTGGGAGAGACAAAAAGGCAAGGAAAGCCTATGGATTTGATGAGGTAGCATTGGTCC
>WJOQ01000133.1 GCA_009618505.1 Clostridia bacterium
TCTTCTTTATTGGAGGCAGAAACGCTGGAGAATATTCTAGAAATTGTCCAAAAAGAGGCAATTTAAGGAAATTCTAGGAGGATGCCTTGCGGGCAATGCTTCTGGCAGCAGGACTTGGGACACGCCTGAGACCACTTACCTATAGAGTCTCTAAATCTATGATTCCTGTTATTAACAAACCTTCCTTATTCTATTCTTTGAATTTACTGAGAAAATCCAGGATAAATGAGGCAGTAATCAATCTTTATCATCAGGGAAGCCAGATAAAGGATTATGTAAAAGATGGAGAAAAATTTAATATGCAGGTGTTGTATTCGGAAGAAGATAGTCTCATGGGTACTGCTGGTGGATTAAAAAAAATGGAATCTTACTTCAAGGATACTTTCCTGGTATTGAGCGCTGATGGAATTACTGATTTTAATATCCATCAAGCTGTACAATTCCATAAACAAAAAGTAGCTCTAGCTACAGTTGTATTGAAAAAGACAGAAGAAAAGTTTAGATACGGAGTTGCATTGCGGAATAAGGAAGAAAAAATTACTCAATTTGTCGAGAAACCAAGTTGGGGAGATGCGCTTTCCGATGAAATAAATGCTGGTATATATATTTTTGAGCCAGATATTTTCTCTTATATCCCGGCTGGTGAGCCATACGATTTGGGACATCAGGTTCTACCTTCTCTGGTCAAAAGAGGAGAAGCAGTATACGGATACTTAATGGATGATTATTGGATAGACATGGGAAATCTGGCTGACTATATGAAGGTACAGAGAGATATCCTCAAAGGAAAAACAGGAATTAAAATCTCAGGAAGAGAAATAGAAAAGGGGATCTGGATAGGGGAAGACGCCCAGATTTCAAAATCAGCCAGCCTAGAACCACCGGTAGTAATAGGAAATAACTGCCGTATAAAGGAAAAGGTTAAAATAGGAAAATATACGACTCTTGGCGATAGAGTAACTATCAAGAAAGAAGCCCGATTGCAGAAATGTATCCTCTGGGATGATGTCTTGATAGAAGAGAAGGCCTATTTGGACAACTGCATCCTTACTCACTTTGCTCGTATCCCGCCAAAATTGTCTATAACAGGAGGAGTCGTAACGCACAGAATTTCAAATTAGTATGTAGAAGAAAGGATTTTATCAATGGCAAAAGAAAAGTATTTATTTACTTCCGAATCAGTAACAGAAGGACATCCAGATAAAATTGCCGACCAGGTTTCAGATGCTATTCTGGACGCTATTTTGGAAAAAGACTCCCAGGCAAGGGTAGCTTGTGAAACCTTGACTACTACGGGATTGGTCTTTGTAGCAGGAGAAATTACTACCAGTTGCTATATAGAGATACCACGTATAGTTCGCCAAACCATAAAAGAAATAGGATACACCCAGGCAGCTTTTGGGCTAGACTATAAAAACTGTTCAGTGATTACCTCTATTCACGAGCAATCACCTGATATTGCCCTTGGTGTAGATAGGGATGGAGCAGGAGATCAAGGAATGATGTTTGGCTACGCTACTACGGAAACCCCCGAGTTTATGCCTCTACCTATAGTTTTAGCTCATAAACTAACCCGGCAATTGGCTGAGCTGAGAAAAAAGAGAATCTTGCCCTATCTTCGTCCTGATGGAAAATCTCAGGTCACAATAGAATATGAAGATGGTACTCCCAAAAAGGTAAAAGCAGTGGTAATCTCCACTCAACATAGCCCTGAGGTAGAAGTAGAGGACATCGAAGATGAAATAATAGAAAAAGTAATAAAGCACTGCATCCCTGCCCAATATGTAAATCAAGAAATGGCATGTTATATTAATCCCACCGGATCTTTTAAAATAGGTGGACCTCAAGCAGATACAGGTCTGACAGGAAGAAAGATAATTGCCGATACCTACGGAGGCGTAGGTTCTCATGGGGGGGGATGTTTCTCCGGCAAAGACCCTACTAAGGTTGATCGGTCAGGCTCATATATGGCTCGTTATATCGCCAAGAATCTAGTGGCAGCAGGAATTCTAGAAAAGTGCGAAATCCAACTTGCCTATGTTATCGGAAGAAGTGAACCTATCTCTCTCATGATAAATGGTTTCGGTACAGCTAAGATCCCTGAGTCTAAAATAAAAAAGGTAATCAGGGATAATTTTGATCTTTCTCCTCGTGCTATAATCAAAAAACTGGACCTTTTACGTCCTATTTATAAAAAAACTGCCTGCTATGGTCATTTTGGCCGAAGTGAAAAAGAGTTTACCTGGGAGAAAACTGATTCTGCTCCTGCCCTAAGAAAACAGGCTGGACTGTAATTCGTGGCTCGTTGCTAGTGGCTCGTTGCTCGGAAGAAGAGTACTCTTTTGGAGCTGTTCCTTCCAGGAAGGCAAACCACAGGGCATTTTCACATTTGGGAGTAGCCAAAAGTCCTGTTTCAATGTCTATTTTCTTAAAAACTATCCCGGGAGGGGAGGAAAAATCTTTTATCGGCTGATTATCTAAAGCCCTTTTCATAAATTCTGTCCAGATAGGTATGGCTACTGCACTTCCCGTTTTTTTCTCTCCCAGGGGACTGGCATCATCATTGCCTACCCATACCCCTGCTACCAGGTCAGGGGTGAAGCCTATAAACCAGGCGTCAATTGTCTTATCCGTATCTTTTTCTCTGGGCCATCCTACTGTTCCCGTCTTCCCTCCACAAGGTCTATCAAAACCCAACGATCTTACTTTTCGTCCTGTCCCGTAATCAATCGCCTTCTTCAATAAGTCAATCATTACGAAAGAAGTCTGAGGAGAAAGAACTGTTTCTCCTTGCGGGAAGTTTTCCTTCAAAATTCTTCCTTCTCGATCCTCTATTTTTTGTATAAACATAGGCCTTACTTTTATTCCATAATTGGCTATGGTAGCATAACCCCTGACTATCTCCAAGAGAGTCATGCCTGAGGTACCCAGGGTAAGAGTAAGGTCGTGATTCAAGGGACTATCAATGCCTAATTTGCGAGCATAATCGATTACTTTTCCGACTCCCACCTCTTGTAGAAGTTTAACTGAGGAAACATTTATAGAATGAGCAAACATCTGCCAGAGATAGACTTCACCCCAGAAATACTTCTCGTAATTCTGTGGAGACCAGAACTCTCCCTCTTCTTTGATTTCTGCGCCCTTTCCTACTTTCTTACTTCTCTTAAAAGCAATAGGGGCATCGAAGAAAGGACTGACAGAATTAAATTTCCCTGTGTCTATGGCCGCTGTATAAGTAAAAAGCTTAAAAGCAGAGCCGGTTTGACGACGAGCCTGAGTAGCTCTATTATATTGGTTTTCCCAGAAATCCCTTCCTCCTACCAGAGCTTCTATAAAACCAGCCTGAGGATTCATAGCTACTAAAGCCCCTTGATGTTCATTCTCTTTTAAATAGTCTATTAAACTGTCCTCGGCTGCCTTCTGTAGGTTCAAATCTAGAGTAGTGTATATTCTTAATCCCCCTCGCCAAAATCTATCATAGCCATACTCCTTCTCTACCTCTTGACGAATCCATTCTACAAAATAGGGCGCCCAATGGATATTGGCAGCACTCCTCTTTTCTCGATTGGCTATTATTTCAACAGACGCTTCTTCTGCCTCTTCCCACTCCTTCTTAGTGATAAACTCTAAGTCATGCATCCTTCTTAGAATAATCTTCTTGCCGCTCTCGGTATGCTCAGGATATTTAACAGGAGAATAATAAACAGGACTTCTGGGGATAGTAGCTAAAAATGCGCTCTCAGCTAGATTAAGCTCCTCTACTTTTTTGCCTAAATAAAAAGAGGCTGCTTCAGCCACACCGTATACTCCTTCCCCAAAAAATATCTGATTAAGATGCATTTTCAAAATTTCTTCTTTGCTATATACTCTTTCTATTTGAATGGCCAGAATCATCTCCTTTATTTTCCGAGTAAGAGTATTCTCATGGGTCAGAAAGAGATTTCTGGCCAGTTGTTGAGTAATAGTGCTTGCCCCCTGGGCTCTATCCCAGCTTCTCCACTCAATTATGTTAATCCAGATAGCCTTGAATACACGTTTAAAATCCAGTCCTCGGTGTTGGTAGAATCTGTGGTCCTCCATAGCAATAAATGCTCCTTGCATCTGAAGAGGAATTCTAGAAAGAGAAACGACTTCCCGCCTTTCTAAGAAGAACTCTGCCAGAACCTCACCTTGCTTGGAATACATTCTGGTAATTCCACTAGGCTGATACTCCTCCAGCAGGTCAATATGGGGAAGATCGTATAGGTCAGAAATAAAGAAGCCTCCTAAAACTCCTGCTGTGGTAAAAAGAGTAACCAAAATGCAATAGAAAATAGTCCTTGTTCTGGTCATATTTTTTTTCCTGGCTCTCTAACCTGGTTTATTGACAGCCAAATATATTATATCTCTCAGCCGGGTAAAGTCAAACAAAACAGTGAATGATCGTTCGTGAATGGTGAATAGTCAAAAAGAAAAAGAACTTTAAGTTCTGGATACTCGATTCTCGATACTTGATGCTCGCAAAAGACAAAAGAGGAAACTAAAGACGAGTATCGAGTATCTAGCATCGAGACACGATTCACCACTTATCGGAGTTGTCCTGCAACATATATCATATATTTGTCTTTTCAAGCCAGATTGGTATAATTGAGATACTCGATCCTAGATGCTCGATGCTCGTGAAAAAGAAAAGATGAAAGACAAAAGGCGAGACTGAGACTAAGACGAGTATCTAGTACCGAGCATCGAGATATGAGAAGGAGTCTAATCCATGCAATATAAGAAAGTCGATATGAGCATAATAACAAGATTGATGCAGATAGTGGGAGAGAAGAATGTGTTAACTAAAGACGAGGAAAAAGAGTCATATTCTCATGATGAGACCCTAAATCTAAGAAGATATATGCCTGAGATAGTGCTCAAACCAAACAACAGAAACCAGGTAAGGGATATATTGATTTTAGCCAACAAGGAGAGAATACCAATAACCCCTCGGGGAGGCGGAACAGGTTTAAGTGGTGGCGCCGTCCCCCTGTATGGAGGAATCCTTCTTTCACTGGAGAGAATGAATAAGATATTAGAACTCGATAAAGAGAATATGATGGCTGTTCTTGAGCCGGGAGTAACTAATGGTGAGCTCCAGAGAGAGGTAGAGAAATACGAACTTTTTTATCCGGTTAATCCGGCCAGCCTTGATAGCTGCACTATAGGGGGCAATGTAGCTGAATCAGCCGGAGGAGCTAATGCTGTAAAATATGGAATAACCAAAAACTATGTTTGTGGTCTAGAGGCAGTACTTCCGACCGGTAAGACCCTAAGGGCAGGTGGAAAAATCCTTAAGAATGCAACTAATAGTCAGTTCATAGATATTCTACTCGGCTCGGAAGGAACTCTGGCTGTTATTACTGAAATTACTATGAAGCTTGTTCCTCGGCCAAGAGTTAAGGTCGATCTTATTGTACCTTTTGATGACTTGGGCGGTCTCTGTGGGTGTGCCCTGAAAATAATCAATAACCGATTACTTCCTACCACCATTGAGCTTATGGACAGATTAACCATCAAAACCTGTGGAGAATTCTTGCAAAAGGAGTTGCCATTCAGTGATGCAAAAGCACATCTCTGGATAGGGTTGGATGGAAATAAGAAAGAGGAAGTAGAAAGTATGTATCAGTCTATCGGGGAAATCTGTCTGGACAAAGGAGCTTTAGATGTATTCGTGGCTGAAGATAGACCAAATCGGGATAAAATCTGGCAGGCAAGACAATCAATTCATGAGGCTTTAGTCCATTTTAACCCTAAAATGGTGGGTAACGACATCGTAGTTCCCCGCAGCAAGGTATTATCCCTTATAAAAGGAATAGACTCCCTCTCCCGAAAACATTCTGTCTCTTTTGCTAAATTTGGTCATCTGGGAGACGGAAATATACATGTCTATATTCTACAAAAGAATATAAATGATACTACCTGGGAAAAGGTCAAATCCGAGGCTGTGCAAGAACTTTTTGAATTAACTATTTCCTTAGGCGGACTAATCTCTGGTGAACATGGAATTGGTCTGGTCAAGAAAAAATATCTCTCCCTGGTAATGAGCGAGACACAAATAGAGCTTATGCAGGGAGTAAAGAAGGTTTTTGACCCTCACAATATCCTCAATCCAGGAAAGATATTTGATTCTTAAGAGAAATTTTTATTGTGGTAAGGGCCTCGGGTAAAGAAAACAAGATTTGAGCAGGAAAAGGTCAGGATGATTGATTTCACTAAAAGTATGGGAAGGTGGATCAATGTGAGTAGAGCACTTGTTAATGAAGGATTTAGACCAAAAGTACTAGATTAGGGTGATATGTTACTCTACCGATAAGAAAGGATGTGGATATGAAAGGTAAGATTATGCCTATAGGAGTAGCAATAAGTGGAGCAGATCCTTTAATTTCGCTGGAAAAGGTGGCATCTTTTGGTATGTCCACCTGTCAGATGTCTATCCCTCCAGAGGAATGGTGGTTCAGGGAACGTACAGAACTGATAAGAAAAAAGGCGAAAGAAAAAGAGATTAAGATAACCAGCCTTATCTGTGGTTTTGAGGGTGAGGATTACCAGGATATTCCCACTATTAAGCGTACGGTAGGACTTGTTAATCCAGCAACGCGGGGAAAGAGAGCTTTAAAAGTCCTTTCTTATTCGGACTTTGCTCTTGAGCTAGAAGTTGAAATTATCCAGGCCCATATAGGATTCATCCCCCAAAATACAAATGACTCTAATCATAAGGAATTGGTTTTAGCATTGCAGAAGATAGCTGATTATTGTAAAGAAAATAATCAATCCTTTGCTCTGGAGACGGGTCAGGAAAAGGCTCTGGTTTTATCTAAGTTCATCGAAGATGTTAACAGATTAAATCTAGGGGTAAACTTTGATCCGGCGAATATGCTTCTCTATGACGCAGATGATCCCATCAAGGCTCTGGATGTATTAGGAAAATATGTGATCGGAGTTCATTGTAAAGATGGTAAAAGACCCGAAAGGGAAGGAGAATTAGGTAAGGAATATCCTTTAGGAGAGGGAGATGTAGGCATTGAAAAATTCATAGATAAATTGAGAAGAATAGGCTATACCGGACATTTAACTATAGAAAGAGAGATATCTGGAGAAAAGCAGATAACGGATATCTTGAAAGCAAAGGAATTATTGCAAAAATTGCTGAATAAAGAGTAAATGAATAGGGGAAAAAGGAAACTAACTTACCCTTCAAAGAGAATTCCTGTCTGAGAAGTGTTCTTTTTTACCACCTTTTTCTTGATTGGTTTCTCTAGCTTCTCTTCCTCTGGTTTCTCTTCATAAAAATTTAAAAGTTCAGAATGAGTTTCAATTAAAGATTTCAACTTGGCAATAAAGAGTCTCTTCTGCCGTTCTAATTTCTCTATTTCATCGTCCAGTCTCTTCAATTTTTCCTCATCTTTCTTGACAACCTCTTTCGCTTTTATCTCTGCTTCTTTAACTATTAATTTAGCCCTTTCCTGGCTACTTTCATTTATTAGCTCGGCACTTCTCTGGGCAGAAATCAACGCTTCTTCTATTCTCTTTTCTCTGGAAAGATGCAATTCCCTCTCTTTTTTCAACTTTTCTAGCTCTCCTAATAGAACTCTTCTTTCTTCAATTAATTCCCGGTAGCTTTTTCCTACTTCTATTAAGAATTGATCTACCTCTTTTTGATTGTATCCTCTGAGAGAAAGTCCAAATTCTTTTTTTTCAATTTGGGAAGGCTCAAATTTCATGATTAACTATCCCGATCATTTATTTAATTCCTTTGCTCTTTGAGTGGCTTTGACTACTGCTTCAGCTAGGCATTCTTCTAATCTTCCCTCCTTTAGAACTTTCAGCCCTTCAATAGTTGTTCCTCCCGGAGAAGCTACTGCCTGGCGCAGTTCCTCCAGGGAACTGTTGCTCTCTTTAGCCATCCTTGCCGCTCCCAAAGTAGTCTGAGTGGCCAGCCTAAGAGCCAACTCTGGACTGAGTCCTGCCCTTACCCCTCCTTTAACCAGGCCCTGAATAACAGTATAAATGTAGGCTGGTCCGCTTCCGCTCAATCCGGTTACTGCATTTTGCTGGCTTTCAGGAACCTCTACCACCTCACCTATTGTTGCCATAATCCTCTTCAGCAGAACCCTTTGCTCTGGGTTCACCCTCTTAGTAGAAGAGATAGCAGTTATCCCTTCTCCTAGTAAGGCAGGTGTATTGGGCATTATCCGAATAAGGGAAATTTGGTCACCTAATTCCTTGATAAGGAGTGAGGTAGTAACACCAGCCACAAGAGAAATTATTAATTGACCGGATTGTACCCTGCCTTTTAACTGCTCTAATACCTCTGATATGTCCTGAGGTTTAATGGCTAGAAACAGCACATCAGCCTTTTTAACTACAGGTTCTATTTCAACAAAAACATTAGCCCCTTCTTTTGCCAATGAGGTAAGTTTTTCTATGAATTTATCACAAATCCACAAGTGCTTAGGAGAAACCAATCTATTTTTTAGTATACCCTTAATTAGAATTCCTCCCATCTTGCCTGCACCGATAAAGCCAATTCTTTCAGTTAACATTTCCCTTGCTTCTTTTATATAGTTTCACCCGCTCTCAAAATTTATTCTGTGAAGGTTTCATAACAGACTATTTCCTTCAAAGATTTACGCATTTTCATCTTTCTTTTTTCGGCAGGAAAACCCAAAGGAAGAAGAGCAACCACTCTATATTTTTTCGGAATATCAAGAAGCTCTTTCACCTTGTCCTGAGAAAAAGCGCCAATCCAGCAAGTTCCTAATCCTTCATCTACAGCAGCCAGAGTCATATGATCTAAAGCTATAGCTAAATCTACAGGATGACTTGGAACCCCACAGCTCATAATATGTTCCGGTCTGGTAGCTACAGCAACAATAACTACTGCCGCCTGACCTACAAAAGCTTGCCCATTTGCTGCCTCAGCTAACTCCTGACGGCGCTGCTTTTCTCTCACCACTATAAATTTCCAGGGTTGTCTGTTGCTGGCCGAGGGAGCGAGGCGAGCCGCTTCCACTACTTTTTCTAACTTCTCTTCCGGCACAGGTCTATCCTCATAACTTCTGACACTTTCTCTTTTTTCTATGATTTCCTTTAATTCCATTTTTGACTCCTCCTAACTATCCCGCTTTTAGTCTTTGATTTAATAAACTTGTAAATGTTTAGCGAATCAGGTCATTGCGAACAAGGTCCCGTAGTCGTGATGGGTCATGCGTGATGTATATTGCGCAATCTCATAATATATAATATCTAAATCATTGCTAACGTCAACTGGATTGTTTGAGATTGCAGGATGACGGCCTGGACTCTTTATTTCTAGGTTCAGCTATAGAAAAGGCAAGTAATATGCCTGTAAGTACTAAAATTGAAGATAAGAAAAAAAGTACTGTGTAGGAGGTCCGTTCAATGATATAGCCCCCTAGAAGAGACAAAAGGCTTACCAGTCCGATTGCCGTGTTTGCCACTCCAATATAGGTAGCTCTCTCTCCGGCTGGTGCTATTTCTAGAAGAAGATTATTCTGGCCAATAAAAAGACCATTAAGGTTCATTCCCACAAGAACAAAGACTATAGTGTAAATAGTCAAAAGAAGCTCAGGAAAGATAGCCATTTTGTAGAGAAGCATTGTCAATATAACCAAACAAGGAATTGACAACCCGACTAACCCTGAGAGCACCATCACAATCTTATTGCCATATCTATCAGAAAGAAGGCCCCAGAAAAGCGCTGAAATGACAGCTCCCATCATCTGAGCGGCAACAAAGACTCCTGTCGTTCCTGAAGGAAAATGGAGCACTTCGCGCCCATAAACGGCGTAGAAGGGTAGGGCAATAATACCGCAATTCAAAAAGATTATTGCCCAGAACAAACGGCTGTAATTCTTATCATCTCTTAAAATAATTCCTATTCTTTTGAGATAAACAAAGAAGCTACTTCTTTGTTTTACCGCAGGTAACTCTGCCGGCTCTCTAATAAAGACAAACAGAAGCATGCCTAAGGATGTAAAGAGAAAAGTTAGAAAAAAAAGAAGAGCGTAATTATGAGGAAAGGGGAAGTGTATTGGATGAGCTAATACATATCTAACCAGCAAGCCTCCTCCTACGGCCAGAATTCCTCCAAAGAATAACCTCAAGGAAAAAAACTTTCCTCTGTGCCTGGGCGTTATTACCTTCCCTATGATATCTAAAAAAGGAAGACCACCTAAACCTGCTCCCAGACAAGCCGTTCCATAAAGAACGAAAAAACTGATCAGGAGCAGAGAAGACATTTTCTTTCCCCAGAAATAAATAAACAGAAAAAGGATGAAGAGCGAACTTCCTCTTAGAACTGCACCCAGAATATAGATGGGTTTTCTTTTCTGCCAGTGTTCAGTAAAACTAGCTATAAAAACCTGGGGCATAAACCAGCCAAAAGCCCTGATAGTAACAACAGAACCAATAAGAACCTTAGAGCTGGTAAGGAGGCTGACAAATAGGGGGAGAACAGTATGAGGATCAGTAAAAGATAATCCAAGCCTAAAAATAGCTCCGTTGAGAACTCCCAGAATAAAATTTTTTTTGCTTAATTCCTCAGGCATAATTCTTTACTTTTAGCCATTCACTTAGACAATTGCTTTTTGCTGTTTTCTTTTTCTGGTGAGGAGGTAGTTATAAGAAAAAAAGATACCTGTCAGGACCAGACATAATAGGGGAACAAGAAAAACTCCTTTAGCAAGACCGAACGTTTCAGAGATAGGACCAATTACCCACGGAAATACGATGGCTCCTATGGTTCCACCGGCAGCCAGAGACCCGGTTATGAACCCAATATTTCTGGGAAAAGTGTTGCCCCCTAAGGCCAGTATGCTGGGGTAGAACCAGGAAAGCGATAATCCGGAAAAGGCCATAAATAGTCCTATCAGAACGGAGTCTATTGAGAAGGTAAGGGCAGTAAATAGAGCCGTAACAAGAGCTCCTATTCCTAGAAAAAGTGATAGATTAGTTCTATAAAGAAAACGACCAAAAAGGAATCTTCCCGTCATCAGAGCAAACCAGAAAATTGATATACTGTAACTCGCCGATGCATGAGAGACATTTTTTACTTTCACCAGAAAGACTGGCAGCCAGGATGCAAATGACAGCTCTAGCCCTACATAAATGAAAATACCAATTATAGCCAGCCAAAAAAGTGGTGAAGTTGTAGGTCGGGCTGGAGAACTACTAGTAGATATTTGTGGTTCCCTATTATAAGTAATACTTTGATAGAGAGTTCGGCGAAAGAAGAATAGGGGCAGGGGAAGAGTCACCATTGCCATCATCAGATAGACCAGGTGCCATTTTTCACTGCAGCTGAGCAACATCCCTACCGATAAGGGACCAAGTACAGCTCCTACGCCAATAAAAATGTGCAGCCAATTCAAGAACTTTGCTCTTTCTTTTCCCGAGATTTCTGAGAAAAGAGAATCAACACCGGTGTGCATTGTTCCCTGAGCAACTCCCAGAAAAAACAAAAAAGTAAGGAGCAGCCCAACAGAACGAAATAGACTGATACTCACTAACATTAAAAAAGTAAATAAACTAGAAAGAGTAAGAAGTAGCCTGGCTCGCCGAATTCTCCAGAAGAGAGCCATAAGAATATTGGCAGCCAGGAAACCTATAGAGTGAGACACTACTGGTAGTGCAATCTGACCTAATCTTAATTGAAAAGTATCAGAAATAGGGGCCAAAAGAGGGCCATGCGAGCCAAATGTTATTCCCACGCTGAGCATAACCCAACAGGAAATAGCAAACAAGTGAAAATTGTTAGATTTACCCATTGTTTTAGACATTACGCTCTTTCATATAGAAGGTATTCATCTTTTGACATACTGGTGTGGCTTGAAGTTCTATCAATTGAAAAGATATAATAGTTACAAACACACAGAAAGTCAAGAAACACCGAAGGACAATCTCGTATTGCGTATAGCACAATGGTTCTTCCGTTTTTTCCTTATTTTTCTCGATGAACAATGAACTATGAACAATGAACTATGAACTACTTAAATTGACATATACTATGAGTGACTGTATGCTTTTCAAAGAAAAAGGGTTATCAGCAAAGGAAAAGGAAATATTTTTTGATATTATGAAAGCTAAAACTGTCTGGCGAAAGTTGATAACAAAAATAATCAATCTCTGGGGCGGCAGTGTATATCTTTGCGATACCTGCTTCTACAGCTATAGACATTGTAGCTATCACCATAGAGAATATCCTAACGCTACTAAATGCACAAATTATAAAGCCCGTTACTAAAGGTAGAGATCGTACTGCTTTTTCATCTAATCAAACAAATGAATATAGAAAAAGAGGCCATCATAAATTTGTAGTATAGGAATTTCTTTTTGGACATAGAGTTGCGAAAATCTGCGTCCTAATTAACTTGATTCACCTGGAGGAATGAAAAGTGAAATATAGTGAGGGAACAATAGGCAGAGTATTTGTTATAAGATTAGAAGATGGGGACACTATGCCTGAAGCAATTGAATCTTTTGCCCAGGAAAATAATGTAAGACGTGGAATGTGTATCCTGATAGGTGGAATCGGAGGAGGAAAAATTGTTGTTGGACCCGAGAATAGCCAATCAATACCCATAGTTCCTATGATTTTTGGCCTTGAAGGGGTTCATGAAATTTGTGCCGTAGGCACTATCTTCCCCGACAATGATGCTAGACCTAGACTCCATATGCACGCTGCACTCGGACGACAAGGAAAGACCATATCTGGATGTATTCGACCTGGCATCGAAGTATGGAAACTGGGCGAAGTTATAGTTCTTGAGATTGTGGATAACAATGCCCATCGAGAGGACAGCCCAGCAGGATTCCAGATGTTGCAGCCATGAGCTTCTAAAATCTAGCCTCTTCCTTCAGAGCATCGATATTACCTTTATCTCTTATCAATGTTGGGAATTACACAAATAAACTCAAAATTCTTCTCAAACGGATTTTGGAACTGATGAAGCTCATCTGGCTCTACAAAGATATTATACCCTTCTGATACCTCGATTTCATTGCCATCCTTATCAACTACAATACCCTTTCCGCTTTCGATATTCACCAGGTGTTCATGGCTATGACTATGTCTTTCCGAATATCCTCCCGGCAAGAGAGTAAAGTATCTCATTGTGATGTTCTTTGAACCATTATCGGGGCCAATAAGAACTCTCTTCCGCATACCCTTGGTCCCCTCTAGTGCAACTTCTACCTCTTCGACTTCACTGTTTCGCTTTATCCGCATATTTTCCCCCTTCTTTGCCTTTATCCTTACCAGATTTATCTTTTCAAAAAGAGACTTGATCAAAGAAAGCCGTCTTTCCATTCAACCCCTTGTGTATCTAGCCATTAGTTGAGCAGAGTCAATTGTATGCTTCTTAACCTCATCCAGAAAATTTCTTTTGTCTATAGAAGAAAGCTTTTCTGTATCCAGGGCGTATATAGTAAAAAAATATCGATGTATTCCTGCCGGAGGGCAGGGGCCTCCGTAATCCTTTTTAGCAAAATCATTCATAATCTGCTCAGCCCCTGAAGGAACTTCTCCCTCTTCTATCTTTCTTGTCTGTACCGGTATATTGGTAATGAGCCAGTGGATAAAATCTCCTCCCGGGGCATCGGGGTCAATTACTGAAAGAGCAAAGCTCTTGCTATCTTTTGGGAACTCACTCCAGATGAGATGGGGTGAACGATCATCCCCATCGCAGGTGTAGATAGGAGAAATCATCTCCTCTTTAGGAAAACTTTTACTTTCTAGCTTCATAATAAGCTCCTGCTTCAATATTTATCATATAGAGTCTAATCATAATTTTATCATTTCCAGAGGAAAAAGCAATCCCAAGAGCTGGTAAACCTTTTCACAAAATACTTGACAAAACAACTTATTTAGTATATACTGTATTATGAGAAAAAGCAAACTATTCTGAAATTACTGCTGGGAGGAACAGAAATGGTCAAAAAAAGTGAAAAGAGCCCTTGTTGCACACCGACAGATAAGAAAGCAAGCTCTTGTAAGGTTGAATCGATAATAAGTGTGGACGAGAGAGGACAGATGGTGCTTCCCAAAGAGCTCAGAGATAAAATAAATATTAGTGCTGGAGACAAGTTAGCCGTTATAAGCTGGGAGAAAGATGGTAAAGTATGCTGCCTCTCTCTAATCAGAGCTGAAAATCTAACAGAGATGACAAAAGACCTGCTCGGTGCTATGATGAAAGAGGCGCTGACAAAATAAGATTGACAAACAATCTAAGAGAGGAACAAAATGAAAGAGGAGACAATAAAGAAAGCAGTGAGAGAGGGTTACGCTAGAATTGCCAAAGGGGACAACTCCTGTTGTGCGCCTGTGAATTCCTGCTGTGGGAACAGGCGCCTGGCACAAACCATCAGCAAAAGGATAGGATACAGTGAGAAAGAATTAAAAGAAGTACCGGAAGGGGCAAATTTAGGGCTTGGCTGTGGGAATCCGATAGCTTTTTCTTCTTTGAAGGAAGGTGAGACAGTACTTGACCTTGGTTCAGGCGCAGGATTTGATTGTTTCCTTGCTGCTAATGAAGTTGGTAATAAGGGAAGAGTAATCGGTGTGGATATGACAGCCGAGATGATTGAAAGGGCAAGAGAAAATGCGCGGAAAAGTAAATACAAAAATGTAGAGTTTAGACTGGGAGAAATTGAAAATTTGCCAGTTGCTGATAGCTCGATTGATATAGTTATCTCGAATTGTGTTATTAATCTATCACCGGACAAGAGGAAGGTCTTCCTGGAAGTATTCAGAGTGCTCAAGCCAGGCGGCAGGCTAATGATTTCTGATATGGTATTGTTGAAGGAACTCCCTGGCTATATAAAGGACAGCATCGAAGCATACATTGGCTGCCTTTCTGGAGCAATAATGAGAAATGAATACCTGGCAGCCATGCAAGCAGCACGATTCCAGAAGGTAAGAATAATCGATGAGACATCCCTTTCGATTGATTGTATGGCTAACGATCCAACAGTAAAGTCAATCAT
>WJOQ01000378.1 GCA_009618505.1 Clostridia bacterium
TTTGATTAAGTAAGTTATAGTGGACTCTGGATAGGAAGGAGAAAGGAACCAGAGGCATAAAGTGAAGTTGCCAATCAAGCTTAAGATTAAACCGATTCTGACGAATGGAGGAAGAAATAATGCGTGAACCGAACTTTAGTAAATTTATGAATGCAAGGATAATAGACGGCCATCTTCACTTCGAGAATATCTCATTGGTAAGGCAAACTTCTGGTTTCTTCCGTACCCTTAACATAGAAAAACTGGGTATCGTCAGCTATGCTCGCTTGAAAGAAGTCAACAGTAATCCGCAGGCTATCTGTTTTAAAGCTATGTATCCACGGGACACCTATATCATGGGTGGGTTGGATTACACCGATATAGATAAATATTCCAAACGAGAAATAGAAAAAGTGTTAGCTGAGCAAGTGCTGACGATGACGAAAATAGGTTTTGACGGGATAAAACTCCTAGAGACCAAGCCAAGCGTGGCCAGGGATATGCCCTTTAGCATCGACGATCCTGTCTATAATAGTTTTTTTGCCTTGCTAGAGGAACGGCAATTGCCTATTTTCTGGCATGTTGCTGATCCCGAGGAATTTTGGAACGAAAAGATGATTCCTCCCGCCGCAAAAACAATGGGTTGGAGCTATTCAGACGGGACTTACCCCTCCAAAGAAAAGCTCTACGAGAGAGTAGAGAGGGTGTTAAGCAGATTCCCCAATCTGAAGGTAGTCTTTGCTCACTTTTATTTTCTCTCCGCCAACTTGAAACGGGCATCAGCCATAATGGATACTTACTCCAATGTCAATTTCGATATCACTCCGGGCTCGGAGATGTACTACAATTTTTCACGTGAGCCAGAGGAGACACGCAGATTTTTTATCAACTATCAAGATCGCATAGTTTTTGGCGATGATACAGCCATAAGAAAAAGGGAGGATATCCCCAAAGAGAGAACCATAACAAAGATATTTGTTATGAGAAATTTTTTAGAGACTGATGAACGCTTGGATAAGTCCTTCTCAATTATAGAGAGAAAAGGTGAGATTCAAGGTATTAAACTTCCTGTCTCAGTTTTAAATAAGATATATCAGGACAACTATCTTCGTATCGTTGGGAAAAATCCTTGCCCTTTGAACATTACCCTGGCAGGGAAGTATTGCCATCGAGTTGGGCAGATACTGAGGACAAAATTTGGCTTTCCCAATGAGATGAATTTCGGTTGTGAGGCAGAGAATTTTTTGTCCTCCATTAAAGGACGACTTAAGTAAAAAAAGAGCGACCTTTACGAGATAAAGATGCAGGCAGGGAAGGTTGGCAGGTTTCAACGTACATTAGCTTCCCTCGCTAAGTTTAACCATAAGACATAGTTCAATCTACCCTGAATCATAATAGTTTTTCGTAGTTATTTTACGTCTTTTCGCTTGACACGTCATTCAGCTAGGAAGACTGAAAAGATTAGAGTGATTCAGTGCTTGAAAATAGCGTTTTCCTATCAAGCTTGATTGCTTTCTTCTCTATCAGAGGTCTATATAGGAAAAACTGAACTTCTCAAAATAGTATTCTTCTTAGCGACGGTGATGTTCTGGATGATCATCTATTGGTGTGTGGTTATGGTAATGCCCGATCTTATGCATACGATTGTGCAAACTTCGGTGAGCTGATGTCAATATAAGACGCATACGTTTATAGGCCTTAGTTTCAGCTCGTGTTCCTACGGTATCCAGATATGCTAATGCACCCTCTATTTGCTCAAGAATGGTCAATGCATCAGCTTTTGCTAAGAGAGATGAGCCTTCAATATCAATCATAACTGGAGATGAATGGGCTGCAATTACTTCCTGTTTGGGCTTATCCGCATAATGACCACGTACTAGTAAAGCTATCCAGGAACTCTTGTTTATTTTAACTGAGTGGTATCCTTCATTCTTGTCTGGCCCAATTGATTTACTTTCATATACCTCACCGTTAATAATCAGCTCTACTTTAGTCATTGGCATTGTTACACTGGCAGTCTTCCATGAGATATTCACTGTTCCTCCCCTACTGGACATTTTGATTCGCGATCCGGGTGGCTTGCCTTCCACCGAGAATTCCATAAGGGGGCCACAGGTAACAAAAGTGTTGGCTTTACGTATAGAATCCATCCATGTCTGGTAGGTAAAGTCCATTTCAGTGTCAATATAAGCATAAGTGCGAGCGCTTCCTATTGCCACATCCGCACTCATTTTATCTGTTCCTCCAACAGCCGCTGCCATATACCCGCAATTTAAATAGCGATACCAGTCTAAAAGGGAGTATGGATCAATACCTCTGCAAAATTCTATTCCGTCAATATCACCGCTTACAATACTGGCAGCGTTTTCTAAACGTGGAGATGGAAAATGAGGCAATATGACTAACCCTCCTTGCTTCTTGCATTGCCGTGCCCATTCGGTAAGTAAAATACCCACAGGGTCTCCCAGGGCCGACTCATCTGGGCCACCAGTTGTCATCGGAGCAATGATATTACCCCTATAGCCAAGTAGTGAAATATGACCCATCACGTGTTGTCTATTCTCAGTCCCAACCCGCACCAGGTATTCACTATCGCCACCTGCCTCTCTGGAGCCATATGTGGTTTTACCGTCAAAGTCCCCTACATTGGTCATCAACTCACCCCATTGGCTTGCCAGTAGGTTTACTATATTTACTCCTTCCCCCGCACCCTCAAGAAGTGCAGATGAGGGAGAAAGAAAATGCACATGAGTATCTGCACTAACCCAGCCTCTTTCTCGCCAGGGCAATACTCTATCTATTTTAATTACTATTTCTTCTGTTGATGGTTTGACTGATACCACCTTACGCACTGGCTTCATCTCAAAACCTTTGGATACTTCAATATAGACATTGCCAAGAGGTAGGTCTATCGCAGTCTCTCCTTTGATGTATGTAGAGTAATGAAAGCTTCCATTCACATAATCAACACTGTAGTCTTCGAACCACGCTGGATTGGGAATCCGATGGCGGTCAATCGGTGCCAGGTACTCCCCGGCTTGACCGTGAATATGCAATCTCACGGCGGCCAATTTATTACTCTGCTTCTCCATTACTTGAAGTGTGACCCGTTGAGTTGCTGGATTTATTACTCTAAGTATTTCGGTTTCCCTTTTGTCTTCAAGTTCTGAGATGGAGAATGTTTTTCCGTCAGCCAAATGAAACTTGGCATCTTGATGAGCAGTATATTCGATTAATACTTCATCAGGTGACAGTTCAGGAGTCTGATTGTTATGTGTTCTTGCCCACTCTTTATTTGGGTATAGCGGCCTTTTTTGCGCTGAAATGACCTGTCCTAAATCAAGCTGTATTTGTTTTAACAGTCCCTTTTCATCAAGGGATGGTTCAAATTCAATACCTTTTGCTAGTCTAATAATAGCTTTATGGCGAGTTTGCCAACGAAGGGGATTAGATGATGCTTTACCTTGGGATATGGCTGAAATAAGGATAGCCCCATTTTTTGCCTCAAGACGGATTTCTACTATACGTTTCTCTGGGAAAGGATTTTCCCAGGCCCATAGCCAGTCAATCCATTTCCCATTATCACCTGGTTTTACCCTTGTCTGGCTCCCTCCCCAATCACTGGCAGTCTGTTCATGGTGTGCTCTATATGGAAATGGTTTAGAGTGGGTAACTGCTTGAATAGAGTTGTCACCCCATTCTCGTTGAAACATACCTACCTGGTGACGACGTTTAATTTCTACTTTTTCTTTTGTGCCATCATCATATACTATAATATAGTTAGCTGCATGTTCGCCTAATCGTCCTTTTCCCCGCAGGGATGAAATAGATAGTTTTCTAGTGTCAATTTCCATTGGACGAATATCAGAAGTATGCATGAATACAAGCCACTCTGTTTTTAGCGGATCCAATGTTATAGAGAAAGGAGGTCCTTTTTCTTCTACTAATACAACTTTGTCTATCTGGAAAGGGATACCCCATGATACACAGGACTTACCAGGTGCATGTTCCAAGGCTTCTTTCATTTCTTTGGAAATAACGGTTTTGGACAAACTAGAAAGTGTATTGTTCCCTTTAATTGGCACCGGTTTAAAATTTAATGAACATGGGCCATCTTTTACGCTTGGCATACTTCAACCTCCCCAGGCATAATTTGAGTTAAGAACTTTTTGTTAAGCATCAAGGAATTCTTTTTCTACTTCTCCTATCTTTGGACACCTTCTTTTTAGTTTACAGCATCCTAATGTACTGTCTATTTGGGCAGGACAAAACAGAATTTTGTCCATTGTCCTTCCTTTGATTCCACCCAAATCCTACCTCCTTGCCTTTCCACCATTTCTTTGGTGATAAAAAGGCCCAGTCCACTACCCTTTTCTCTCCTTGACTTCTCAGTTTTCAACCTGGTAAATCTGGAAAAAAGATGTGGGAATTCACCGGCTGCAATCCCCTCGCCTTCATTCCATACACTAATCTGCCAATCCTTGCTGTTTTCACTTGCTTCTATTCTTACCTCACCCTCGCTCTTCCCATACTTAATAGCATTGGTTAATAAGTTCTCCAAAATGATTTTAAGTAAATCAGGATCCGCTTTTATCTTATATAATTCTGGGATTCTCTTGATTACTTTCATTCCCTTGGATTTCAACTGACCTATTATTCCATCCAATACCGGCGATAAAATGTGAGTTTCGAAATCTATCACCTGTTTATCACTCTTCAATTCACCTTTTTCAATGCGGCTAAGATCGAGATAGTTCTTGATCATATCTTCCAGGTATTCACAATTTCTAACCAGAATACCGGCTATGATCTTCTGTTTTTCAGTTATTGCCCCTACAATCCCATCTCTCAAGTTATAGGCACTCATTAACATATTGGTCAAAGCACTCTTCATCTCATGTGAAACAAATCCCAGCATCTCCATATAATTACGATTGACTCGTCGCAGGTTCTCATTGATATCCTTCAGTTCTTCTTCTCGCTCCTTTAATGCCTGCGCCATACGGTTGAAATAGTCATTCAGCTGTTCGATTTCTAGATATTTTGCTTTTCCTGAAATACGATAACTTAGATCTCCTGAGGCGATTTTCTCTGTGCCACGCACCAGTTCTCGAACTGGACGTGATAAGTCTCGAGACAGGACATAGGAAAACAGCAAGACTACCGCCAGACCTATAATAATTAAAGGTAGAAAGCTTAGAAGAAGTTCATTGCGTATATCAGTGTATTTATCCTCTAAAATCCCTACATAAAGGATGCCGATGACGCTGTGGTCGGGATCGAAAATAGGCTTATAAGCTGATATATACCAATCATGCACTACAAAAGCTCTGCCTAGCCATAGTCCTTCTTCCTCAAGAACCCGCCGGTAAACCTCCTCGGATACGCGAGTTCCAATGGCTCGGGTATTATCTTCTCGCAATACATTAGTAGATATCCGAACATCCCACTGAAAGATAGTAACGGTGCCAAGTTCCCTGCCCTCATACTCTTTTTCTTCGAAAATCATATCTCTGATATAATCTACCAGGGCATAATTCCGATTCAATAGACTCCCGCCGTAAAGGACACCTATGATCTGTTCACCCTCCAAATCCATTACCGGCACTGCTGCCATAATAGACATACCGGAGGTCTCAGCTTCTTCAGCCCTATACTTAGCTCTGGGGGTATCAATAAAACTAACATATGCTTGAGAGGATAGTCCTTCACCCTCTCTCTCAAGCACTTCCTGACTAAGAATTACTGTACCCACTCCCCCTTCACCCTCCAGAGCTTTCTGAATTAGAGGATTGTATAGACAGCTATCTCTTACTACATAAGGAGAGCGAGTTCGAACAAGTACCTTGCCTTTGGCATCACACAAAGAAAGGAAGTCTAATTCCAGGTTAGCTCTTTTTTGCTGTAAGAACTTCTGTAACTGTTCAGACTTCTCACTTCCCTGCAGAACGTGAACTATATTCCGCTGCTCACTTATAAGACCTAAAGCAAGATAGATAGTCTGCATATGATTCATATAGAAAGAGTCAGCCGTCTGCAGGTTCAGAGTGACCCTATCCTGAGCTTCATCCAATATTCTTTTTGAAATAAGATAAGTGCCTAAAAATAAGGTTAAAACGCCCAATACCACAACTGTAAGAGAAAAATAGAAAAAGATTTTATGTTGAAAAGTGAAAGGTTTCATAAGGCTAAATCCTTCAATTATTCTTACTAAGTAACTGCTCGATTTTCTTTAGTAATTTATCAGGCGGAAAGGGTTTTTCTATAAACTCAGTTACCGGCAGCCAGTTCTTATCGGATTTTATCTTCCCTGAGATATCCATTTCTTCCCTGATGGCTGAAACCATAATAATTGGTATCTCTTTAAGTTCTTCAACCTCTCGCAATTTACGAGCCACATCAAAGCCCTCGGTCCTGGTACTCATCATCACATCTAACACAATGAGATCGGGTTTTTCCTGTAGAGCCTTTTTCAATCCCTCTTCCCCATCGTAAGCAGTTATTATCCGATATCCTCTGCTTTCAAGGGTAATTTGATTGAGTTCCACAAAATCCCGGTCATCATCTACAAGAAGGATTTTGTTAGCCATGTCTTTTACCTTTCTAATCAGAATAGTCTTGCTTGAGCTTCCTCTTTTGCCTTATTGATAATAGAATAGGACATAATCTCAAGTTGATTGGTAAAATCCACCTGCATCAGTTTAACATAAGAAGGCGCGATAACTGTAATAGGAGAGAAATTGAGAACAGCCTCCACGCCGCTTATTATAAGAAGGTCTATTGATTCCTGGGCCGCCTTAGCCGGAACAGCTATTATTCCCATAGGAATCTTCTGCTCTCTTATCATTTCAGGCATTTGATATGGATGATATACAGGCACACCAGCTATCCTCTTGCCAATTTTACTTGATTTCACATCAAAACCGATTTTGATATTAAATCCACTTTTTCTAAAACCATCATAGCCTAATAGAGCAGAACCTAACTTACCCACCCCTACCAGCGCTATGTCCCATACTCTATTTAGACCCAGTATCTTCGATATCTCTTCCTGGAGTTCTCCTACCAGGTACCCCTTGCCTGTGGTGCCAAACTGGCCAAAGTAACACAAATCCTTTCTTACTCTTGCACCTGAAGTCCCTATAAATTGAGCAAGTTCTTCAGAGGAGATAATCCTCTCTTTTTTCATCTTCCTGAGATGCCTGAGATAAAAAGAAAGCCGGACTGCAGCGCTTTCAGGAGATTTATTTCCAGCCATAACTTAGACCTCCGCTGTTGAGGAGCCTATTGGTCTTTCCATACATTATATATCATCTTTCTGCCAAAAGCACAAGGTTTGATGAAGTCATCAGAATATTCTTTCTATCTGCTGATAGCCTCATCCGATAGCTTTTTCAATCTCTTCCAGAAGTTGCGGTGGAGAAATGGGTTTTTCCAAGAATTTGGCAACTGGTAGCCAGGTGTCATCGGGTTCAAATGTCCAGGGAAGTTTTTCTTTTTTTCTGATGCCGGTAAGCATAATCACCGGGATATCCCTTAGCTTCTCATCCCTCTTTATTTGCCGGGAAACATCGAATCCTTCGGTCAATCTGGTCATCATTACATCAAGAACTATCAAGTCTGGTCTATTCTTCTTAGCTTTTTTCATACCTTCCTCTCCATCGTAAGCTGCTACGACTTGATAACCTTTGCTCTCCAAAAACGTAGTGCTCAAATCAACGAAATCCACGTCGTCATCCACCAATAAAACTCTCTTTTTTTCTTGCATTGCAACCTCCTTAAACATATTTTTGTTTTGCCCTCTTTAAATTCCCCGTTTAGTGTAACTCGTATGTAATAAGTGATGTGATTTCTCTCCCAGGGGCTGGCCAAGAAACTCCTCGTAGAGTTTGATTATGGCCGGATTCTGGTGAGATTTTCTGATTGCCATCGCCTTATCCTCCTGGTAAATAGCTGCAATTCTCTTTTTCCTCACCTCATAATTCGGGACTATGGGCTCTCCTCCTCCACCAATACATCCACCGGGACAGGCCATAACTTCAATAAAGTGATACTCACACTCACCTTTCCCTATTTTATCAAGAAGCACTCTAGCATTAGCCAGACCATGGGCAACCGCTACTTTCACCGTGATTCCATCAATCTCAATCTCTGCTTCTCTTATCCCTTCCCATCCCCTTACGCTATGAAATTCTACGTCGGTCAAAACTTTGCCGGTCACAATCTCATAAGCTGAACGTAATGCTGCTTCCATAACTCCGCCAGTATTTGCAAAAATGGTCGCCGCACCAGTGGATATCCCCAGGGGCTCATCAAATTTTTCCTCAACTAAATTGACAAAATCAATTCCCGCTTGCTTTACCATACGAGCAAGTTCTCTGGT
Organism: Clostridia bacterium; assembly: GCA_009618505.1. The sequence goes on from WJOQ01000378.1 coordinate 8,363, forward strand.
AGTAAGAACGACATCGACATCCTGCTGTCCGCTGGACTTCATCTCACTCCTTTCTGCCTCGAATTTCTTGGCAGTGCAAGGCATAACTGAGACCACATATATTTTATGCGCCGATAACTCAAGTTTTTGTGCGTAATAAGTCTTTGTTATGGCTCCAAACATTTGCTGAGGAGATTTGCAAGTAGAAATATGGTCTAATAACTCTGGATAGTAATGTTCCATAAACTTTATCCATGCTGGACAACAGGAAGTTGTCATGGGCAATGTTTCCTTATTCTTTATTCTCCTTATAAGTTCATTTGCCTCTTCCATAATAGTAAGGTCAGCACCAAATTGGGTATCAAATACTCTATCAAAACCCACTCGGCGAAGAGCAGCAGCCAGTTTTCCGGTACAACGGGTTCCCGGCTTAAGACCGAACTCCTCCCCTATAGCAGCTCTGATAGCAGGAGCAGTCTGAACAATAACAAACTTCTCAGGATCGCTTATAGCCTGCCATATCTCATCAATATACTCCTTCTCATATATGGCACCTACAGGACATCCAACAATACACTGACCACAAAAAGTACAGGGAACATCCTTAAGTTCCAGGTCAAAGGGTGGAGCTATGACGGTTTCAAACCCCCTTGCCTGTGGGAATATCACGCCTACTCCCTGAACCTGATGGCAAATGCTTATACATCTTCGGCAAAGAATACATTTTTCAGTATCTCTTATTATGCAAGGATTGGATGAATCGACCCTGGCCTTTGATTTCTCCCCCGGGTATTCTATATCCCTTAAACCCATTTTATTAGCTAGTTCTTGTAGTTCACAATTGAGATTTCTTATGCAGGTAGAACACTCCATAGGGTGATCAGAAAGGATTAACTCCAGAACGCATTTTCTTGCTTCTTGTAAAACAGGAGTATTAGTTCTAACCACCATTCCCTCTGACACCGGGTAGACACAGGAGGCCTGCAATTTAGGAGAGCCCTCTATTTCTACAATACAAAGACGACAAGCTCCTATACTTTGAATTTCAGGTAAATGGCAGAGAGCAGGAATCTTTATTCCTGCTTTCTTTGCTGCATCGAGAACAGTTGCATCCTTATCAATGCCAACCTTGATTCCGTCTATGGTTACGTTAACTTCCTTCATCTATCTCTCCTTTTAATTTTAAGAGAAAATTAATCAACTTTGATATCACAGCCAAGGCATCGGGATGCCTCACAACGAGCCTCACTTTCACTATAGCTCCACTCGACCTCAGTAAAGCTCTCTATATTACTTTTTACTCTATTCTTGACTTTTCTAACCCTGGCTTGAACTTCTGGGCTTTCTGAGCCTGGCATCATTTCATCAAGTTTTTTTTCCTTTCTGATTCTTTCCTCAATAACTCCTTTCCCACCCAGGTACTTATCTATAGAAATAGCTGCCTTTATTCCATCCCCTATAGCTTCGATGACAGTAGCCGGACCCCTCACCACATCTCCTCCTGCGAATATACCATCTTTGCTAACTCGAAGATTACCCGGGTCTGCTAATATAGTTCCTCTTCTGCTGAGCCTGGCTTCAAAATAGTCCGTGATAAAGGAAGTATCAGGACGCTGACCTATAGCCTCAATTACCAAATCAACATTCATAGTAAATTGGGAACCTTCGATAGGCACCGGTCTTCTTCTTCCTGAGGAATCAAAATCTGCCAGTTTCATTCGTAGGCATTCTATTTCGCCTACTTTTCCATTGCCAATAAGCCTCACCGGATTGGTAAGAAAGTGCATATTCACCCCTTCCTGCTCAGCTTGATATATCTCATCGGAATGGGCTGGCATATCTTCTCTTCTTCTACGATAGACAATATTCACCTCATCTGCCCCCAGACGAAGAGCTGACCTGGCCGCATCAATAGCAGCATTGCCTCCTCCAACAACTACTGTCCTGCCGGTTATCTCTTTTATTTTACCAATATTTACATCCTGCAGAAAATTTGCTGCTCCCACTACATTATCCAGTTCTTCCCCATCAACTCTTAGTTCCAGGTCCTGATGAGCTCCAGTAGCAATAAACAGTGCCTGATACCCCTTATCAAAAATTTCGGCCAGGCTGACATCTTTCCCTATACGAACTCCGGTTTTTATCTCAACGCCAACTTTCTTAATTGCCTCGACTTCCTTTCTTATAATCGCACGAGGTAGCCTGTACTCAGGAATCCCTGCTACCAGCATACCACCAATTATAGGAAGAGCCTCGAACACAGTAACCCCATATCCCATTCTGGCCAAATGATAAGCACAAGTCAGCCCGGCTGGACCTGAACCGACTATAGCTACTGATTTTCCATTTTTCTCCTGAATAGAAGGCAAAGGATAACCGCCATTATTGAGTACGTAATCAGCCGCATACCTCTTTAAATCCCTTATAGCAAGTGCTTCCTCTATATCTTGTCTTCGACATTTTGTCTCACAGGGATGATGGCAAACCCTTCCACTTACCGCAGCTAGGGGGTTTCTCTCCCTTATCAAAGCAACTGCCTCCTCATACTTACCCTCAGAGATAAAAAAGACATAGCCCGGAATATCAATCTCTGCAGGACAAGCATGCTGACAGGGTGATTGGAACAAAGCCTGACATACAGCAGCCGGACACTTTTTATACTTTATATGTTGCTCATATTCCTCCCTGAAATGCTTAATTGTGCTTAAAACCGGATTGGGAGCTGTTTGTCCTAATCCACACAAGGCAGTTCTCTTTATATTCTCTCCCAATTTTATAAGACGCTCTATATCGCCTTCTTCTCCTTTGCCCTCAGTTATGCGGGTTAGAATCTCTAGCATTCTTTTGGTGCCAATACGGCAAGGAGGACACTTTCCGCATGACTCTTCCTGAATAAAATCGAGGAAAAAGCGAGCGATATCCACCATACAGGTGTTTTCATCCATTACGACAAGTCCTCCCGAGCCCATTATTGCACCAAGCTCCTGGAGTGACTCATAGTCAACAGGGACATTCAGATGTTCTTTAGGAATACACCCTCCCGAAGGTCCTCCGCATTGGACTGCTTTAAACTCTCTCCCGTTAGCAATTCCTCCCCCTATATCATAGATAATTTTTCCCAGAGGTATTCCCATAGGAACCTCTACCAGACCAGTATTCTTTATATCTCCGGCCAGAGCAAATATCTTGGTCCCCTTGTTTTTTTCGGTTCCCAACTGAGCAAACCAGGAAGACCCTTTAGAAATAATCAAAGGAATATTTGCCAGAGTCTCTACATTATTTATTACTGTAGGTTTATTCCATAATCCTGACTGGGCAGGGAAAGGAGGTCTGGGACGAGGTTCACCTCTTTTACCTTCAATGGAAGCTATTAGAGCTGTTTCTTCCCCACAAACAAAAGCTCCTGCTCCAACCCTTATATCAACGTCAAAGGAAAATTTAGAATTGAAGATGTTCTTTCCCAAAAGTCCAAATTCTCTTGCCTGCTTGATAGCTGTCTCTAGCCTTTCCACTGCCAGAGGATATTCTGCCCTCACATAGACATACCCCTGTTCTGCTCCTATGGCGTAAGCACCTATAGCCATACCTTCGATAATACTGTGCGGGTCCCCTTCTAAAAGACTTCTATCCATAAATGCACCAGGATCACCTTCATCCGCGTTACAGATAATATATTTCTGACCAGATTTAGCTCGCCAGGCAAATTCCCATTTAACTCCCGCGGGAAAACCCCCACCCCCTCGTCCTCTTAATCCAGATTTCTTTATTTCCTCAATAACCTCCTCAGCTTTCATTGAAGTTAAAATTTTTGCCAGAGCCTGGTATCCCTCAGCACCTATGTATTCTTCAATTTCAGCAGGGTCTATAACTCCACAATTTCTCAGTACATTTTTATGTTGAAATCTGAAGAAATCCATTTCCTGGAAATGGGCAATTTTACCGTCTCCACTGAGAGGCTTATAAACAAGATTTTCTACGACTCTTCCCTTAAGAAGATGCTCTTGTACAATTGAAGGCACATTCTCTGGAGTCAACTTCTGGTAAAATATCCCCCCTGGATGAACTATTGCAATTGGACCAAGGTCACAGGCTCCCACGCAGCCGGTCTCAATAACCTTTATTTCCTGGTCCAATTTCTCCTTCCTGATTTCCGAAATAAAAATATCCCTTATCTGTCTACTCCCTGAGGATAGACACCCGCTTCCGCCGCAAACCAAAACGTATGACCTGTATGTTTTCATAGTTGTGTCTCACTTATCAATCACTGTTGATTTCTAGTGAGTAAGCTCCTCCACTATCCTTCCTTTTATGAGATGCTCCCGAAACACTCTACGCATTTTCTGATCATCCATATGATAATATCTAACCGGGGATTCACCTGCCCTGATAACCGTAACAATAGGTTCCCTGTCACATAGACCAATACAACTTGATTGAGCAATGGTAACTTCAGGAGCATCATCCCGGCCCACTTCTTCCAGAAGAGCACTCATCACTCCCCGTGCTCCCGAAGCAATTCCACAGGTTCCCATATGAACTATAACCTTGCTCTCCCCTTCTTCTTTCCTTATTCTTAAACCCCCGCGCTGTTGTTCCTTTATTTGATTGAGTTTCTCTAAGGTTATTTTTTCCATCTGCAGTTCTCCTTTCTTACTCATAACTTGCCAGAATTCTCGCTACTTTATTAGCACTGACTCTGGCATAGATATCCTCATCCACTCTTAAAACCGGGCTAAGAGCGCAAGCTCCCATGCACCGATTAATCTCTAAAGAAAATCTCCTATCGGCAGTAGTCTCTCTAACCCCGACTCCCAGCTCTTTTTGGATAGCAGCAAGTATCTTCTTACCCCCCTTCACATAACAGGCTGTCCCTAGACACACTCTTACGGTATGCCTGCCCTTAGGAAAGAGAGTGAAAAAGGAATAAAAAGTAGCCACACCATAAACCTCACTGAGGAACACATTGGTCTTCTGGGCAACATACTCTTGAACTTGCCTGGGAAGATAACCAAACAACTGTTGCGCTCTGTGCAAAAGCAAGATTAACGCACCAGGTTGGTCCTGATACTTATCGACCCATTTTTCAAACTCAGCCAATTTTTCTTTCTCTTCCTCACTCAGCTGGATTAGCTCTTTTTCTTCTACTGCTTGCATATTCTTCTCCTTTGACTTTAAACTAAATCTATTCTAGGTGAATAACCAAATACCTGTTTGAAGACTTTTTTTCTCTGTCTGGCAAGACTAGAAAATCCCTTCTCTATATCCTGGGACAACACGGCAAAAGTACCCTTCTCCTTCAAACAGCACTCTCCTCCAACTTTCTTTATTTCACCAGTATCTAGCCGATAGCACACATTCTCTACCCGATGCTGATATACAATATTCAGTCCAGGATTAGCTGAAATAATACAGATTAGGGTAGAGGCAATATCTCCCAAGGGGGGACGGTCAATGTGGCCATACTGGAAAACTACCTTTACGGTCGTCCCTTCTCCCGGTCGAGAATCTATGCTTAATTCTCCATGGCACTGTTTTGCCTCAATCCTCAAAAGAGGAAGACCCAACCCTACCTTCCTGCATGTTCTTGTGGTAGTAAACGGATCAATAATACTCGAGCTCAGTTGGCTATCCATTCCCACGCCATTATCAGCAACCGTTATGCACAGTTTATCTTCCTTAATATTTTCTTCTATTGAAATGTCTACTCTGGTAGCTTTTGCATTAATAGAATTCTCCACAATATCAAGAATATTCAAAGAAAGATCGTGCATTTCCCCTTCCTTAATTTAGACTGGTAACTCTGGCTATTATTTTTCCTCCAAAAAGTGCAATTGATAAATCCTACCTGCTGCCTCAAAACAGGGCATCGATGTTGCTAGGAAGACTACCCCTTCTTCTTCTGCTTTTTTCACCATTTCCGAGATAGGCTTCTTGCCGTTAACCAGAAGAATAGCTGGAATTCCCTTAAGCGAAGCAAGGGCAACTATGGTTTGATGGCTCTGCTGAGTTATCCATAAATCCCCTTCCGAAGCATTGGCCAATGTATCACTCATAATGTCAGAGACGTAACAACCTACAATCTTGATATCTGTGTTCAGTTTAGGTGTTAAATTTTGCAGCTTCAAGTAATTTATTATTTTCTTGAGCTTCATATACCTATTCCTCAAATTCGTCTTTGCTGGTAACTAAACATCTTCCTCTAGTTTTTATTTGGAAGAATATCTACGTCACTGGACTCAAACAAGAAACAATTGGTCGATTCCAATGCAGGTGCTGGTCGCTCCTCTACTATTCTGGCCGGTCTCTGTGAAAGAATATATACTCTATTACTTAATCTCAGAGCTTCTTGGTAGTTATGAGTCACGAGCAGTATGCCTGGATGTTCTTTTTTTCGTATTTGTAATATAATCTTCTCCATCACCGATACCGTTTCACCATCCATCGATTTGAAGGGTTCATCTAAAAGCAGAATATGGGGCATTATAGAAAGAGCTCTGAGCAAGGAAACTCTCTGTTTCATCCCTCCGCTCAACTCAGAAGGAAAACAATGAGCAAAGTCCTTCATCTCTGCTTGGTCAATCAGCTTTTCTCTTA
>WJOQ01000302.1 GCA_009618505.1 Clostridia bacterium
ATCTGGGACAAAGGAAAGATTTCCAAAAAGAGAGAAGTGTCGGAAGAGATTAGTTTCTCTTTTTGGAGCTTTCAGGAAAAGATGAACTATGAGGGATAGACCTTCATAAAGAGGAGAAGAATTATGAAAACAATTAGAAAATATATATGTATTTGTAGTACTGTATTGATCGTGTTTCTATTGCTAACGGGTTTTGCATTTGGTGAAAAAACCGTTATCCAATTTTGGCACAACTACGCACCTTTACCAGGAATTAACGTTGTAGATAGGTTGGTGGAAGAATTTAATCAAGAGAATCCGACTATACTCGTAAAAGCCACTTTCACTGAGATAACCGGAACCCACGCTTCTATGAGCGAAAAAATAGTAACTGCAATAGCAGGAGGATCTCCTCCTGACGTAATGGTATTCAACCGTCCATATACACAGGACTGGGCTCGTCATGGTGCCATAGTTCCGATTGATAACTATCTTTCGGAAGCTGGAATCATCTCGGACGACTATTTTCGTTTTGCCTGGGATGAAATGTGTTATCAAGGAAAAGTCTACGGATTCCCTTTGAATACCGATAGCAGGGCCCTCTATTACAATAAGGGACATTTCAAAGAGATGGGTTTAGATCCTGAGAAACCACCAGTATTTCTTGACGATATTGATAAATATGCAGAAAAATTGATGAAGATTGGTGAGAATGGTCGTGTGGAAAGAGTAGGTTTTGTGCCTTGGTACTTTCAGGGATATTATCTCTTTTCCTGGGCACCAGTTTTTGACGGGAAATTGGCTGATGCTGAAAATAATCAAGTTGTTGGAGTTCTGAATAGTGACCATAATGTAGCGGTATTTAGATGGTGGTTAGAGTATATAGAGAAATATGATATTGCTACATTGCAAAGCTTTTCCGCAGGTTTTGGGGGTGAAGCTGCTGATCCATTCATAATGGGCTTGGTTTCAATGAAATATGATGGAAACTGGTCGATGGTTAACATTAATCGATATGCTCCAGATTTAGATTTCGGAATCTCATACCCTCCGAGACCTAAGTATGGCAATATAGCAACATATGCAGGAGGTTGGGGTCTTGTTATACCTATGGGAGCGAAGTATTCCGATGAAGCATTTGAGTTTATGAAGTTCTGGGCCGGTGATAAAGCACAACGTGAGTTCGCTCTAGCTAGGGAGGTACAACCAACCCATCTAAAAGCAGCCACTGACCAGCGTTTTTACAAGGATAAGAATTATGCTACTTTCATGGACCTGTTATTTGTTTCCAAAAAAATAACGATGAGACCACCTATCCCAGCATTAGGCTTACTTTGGGATGAAATTAAAGCTCTTCCGGGACTTATTCTTAACAAGCAAAAGACTCCTCAGCAGGCTTTGGATGATGTTGCCTGGAAGGTTCAGAGAGAATTGAGCAGAATCTCGGAACGGGAAGAAGAGTGACAATGAGAAAAGAGAAGAATAAAGTTTTTCTATTTTCTTAATGAATTATCCGTGGCATTTTTGCCGTGTAGGCAGAAATGCCACGGATGCCTAACAGTTTCCAAAAATATTGCTAGACTTTGAAGAAAAAAACTCTTGGGGAAAAACAAAAAGAGGTGGTTTAAGAACTCCTTTTTTTCTGCTGAAAAGTGGATAAAGAATTTGTAAATAAGAGGTAAGTTGGGAGAAAAAAACTGGAAGTTGGACAAAAAAGGGATGAGTATCTGAAGAATCCTGCTTATCTCAGTAGCTCTTTGACAAAATAAAAAAGTCCCTTGCATAGAGAGAGAAGAGAGAGACTAGACTTACCGAACTATCTGAAGGGATTGGCATTAGCGAGGAGATCTTTTTCTCTGGATGAGAGAAAGCATAAAAGTCGGCACCATAGGAGCTTCTAATTTTTTCTTGTAGGATTTATCCCAGATCTTCAAATACTTCATAAGGTTAAGATAAAGTCCCTCTTGAGATAGTCTTTTCTCTAAACCGAGAATAGATGCGAGCTCACTTTGTCTTTGATCATCCTCCTTCAAAAGGATGAGAATTTTTCCAGTAATCAGGTCAACTCTTTTAACGATCTCTACTAAGATATGAAAGATCTCATCAAACTTCTCTGGGCCAATTCGTTTTTTGAAATGAGAAAAATCAACCTCACAGGGAATCCGATCATCAGATATTCCGGCATAAGTTCTATAGCATCGTCCTTTATCTTTGTCATGGAGAAGGTCTCTTGATGCTCAAGATTAATCTGAATATTGATCGAATTTAGCTTTCTTTGTATCTCTTTTAAGGAAAAGACAGTGAGGTCTTTCAAATGATCTCTCCTTGGAGGGTAAGGCGCTTTCTGCAACAATGAGGCTCACCCTCAGGATAGCTACTTTTCCTAAGATATGACTGGCTAGATGGGGTATCTCAACCCAGGGCAGAATCAAAAACTGCATGTTATTGGTGAGAAGGTAAAGGTTTGCTTTTCTGATTTCGGCATCCCCGACAATAAAGTTATCTCGAGCAAGAGTCTTCCACGCTGCTGAGCCAAAGAGAAGACAGACCAGGGGATTATCTTTCTCATCAAAGACTAGATACTTCAGGTTTTCTCCTACGGTTCCAGTAAAGCCAAGATAATGGTAACAAGAGAGTAGACACTTGAAAAGCACCAGAAGATATTTCTCTTTAACTACTTCGATCCGCAAGGGAGTAAGGCAGTTAAACTTACCAGTAATCGGGGTAGTCTGATGGGGAACATAGGGACAATGAAGCTTCCTTCGAACTTTATGGTAAGACTAAAGAAGATGAGGCAGGTTGAGATAGCCTTTCTTTTCCAGCTTCAAAAGAAAAGTGCGACAGGCCATATCCTTAAGTTGGCCATTGGCCGCTCGCCAGTTCCAGAGGAGCACTAGCTCTCTAGAAAGGCAGCTGCGACCCCAGGAAGGATTAACCCTGATCATTTCTCTAATAAATCCAATATCTCTAGAACTTACTCCTCGTCCTTGAATAATTATGGTTTTTTTATGACTCAAGGATATCATAAAAAGAAAAGAGAGTTCAGCTAATCCAAAAAATGATGATTTTTTCAGGGTTGGATTAAGTTGTGTATTTAAGTTGATACGGAGTGCTTGAATAGTTACAAGATTACTTCGTCAAGTGGGTTGTTTAAGATTTTAGTGAGTTGAAGTAGGTTGAAAATACAAGAAGAGAAGTTCTTGTATTACCTCAAAAAAAGAATTTACTATTTTTTCTTAGAAACTACCTAAGTGTTTTTATGGAAGAACCGTATGATGAGACTCCGAAAAGATATAAAAGAAAATATCACTGGTTTTTGGTTCGCATTACCCTGGATAATTGGCTTTAGTTGGTTTTTCATATATCCTATATTTTTAGCGTTATATTATAGTTTTACTGATTTTCCTCTATTCAGCGCGCCTCGCTGGATAGGATTAAGGAATTACTCAGATTTTTTTAATGACGAGTTATTCTGGGTATCCTTGTATAACACTTTATACTATGTTGCCTTGCAGGTACCACTCGCAACTATCGTTGGTATTGGATTAGCTATAGGGTTAAATGTGAAGGTTAGGGGTATCTCAGTCTTTCGGACAATATATTTTTTGCCAAGACTTGTACCGACAGTTGCCGCAGCGATATTATGGATGTGGATGTTGAACCCCCAATATGGATTGGTGAACAGAGTGTTATATGCAATTGGCATTAGTAATCCTCCGGGATGGATTGCAGATCCTACATGGGCAAAACCATCAATAATATTGATGACTACGTGGGCAGCAATAGGTCAGCCAATTATCATATATTTAGCTGCACTGCAAGGTATCCCTCTCCAGCTATACGAAGCTGCTGAGTTGGATGGTGCAGGTATAATTACCAAAATTCGATATATAACACTTCCAATGATAAGTCCAGCAATTCTTTTTAATGTTGTAATAAGTTTAATTTTTGCCTTTCAAATGTTTACCCAACCCTTTATAATGACTGACGGCGGACCAGGAAATTCTACGCTTTTTTACACATTGTATCTATATAGAAATGCATTTAAATATTTCAGAATGGGTTATGCTTCAGGACTAGCGTGGATACTTTTCATAATTGTTTTTGGCGCTACAGTAACTATATTCAAAACAAGTTTAAAGTGGATTTATTATGGTGGATCAGAAAGGAAATAATAATGCCCTCGGCTTAAATTAAAAAGGTAAAATGGTTTAAGGATTCAATTTTTCCATTAAGAAAATGTTTCACGAAGGGAAAGATTTTCTTAACTTTTTTCTCTTAATTTTGTAGTCTATTTTTCCGTATAATCCGTGTTCAATACAACAGGAAGGAGAATAGAGGGGGAAGTAGATGCTTTGACCTTTATCAGCAGGATGGTGCAGCATATACTTCCCAAGGAATTTCAGAGGATTAGATACTATGGTCTTCATGCTACTTCTCGAGCCTCTAGGATAAGAGAAAAGTTAAAGGATTTATTAAATGATACCTCTGCGACGTTATAATATTGAGATTTCCAGAAAATTGCGAGAACACTTTAAAGTAGTGATAACTGTATTGTTTCTTGGTGGTTTTGGAATCGTTTTCTTAACGCCGTTTATTTGGATGGTTTCTACGTCCTTAAAAATCGAATCTCAAGTATTCACCTTTCCACCCTCTCTTATCCCTAATCCTATACGTTGGTCTAATTACATTGATGCTATATACTACTTTCCTTTCTTAAAGTATTTATGGAATACGTTAATTATATGTGTTTTTAATATTTTGGGGGTAACTATTTCATGTTCACTTGTGGCATATAGTCTCACAAAAATTAAATGGAAAGGAGCAAATATTTTATTTATTTTAGCTTTGGCCACTCTCATGATTCCATTCCCAGTTATCATGATTCCGCTATTTATAATGTTTAGAAACTTAAATTGGGTGAATACTTTTAAACCACTTATTGTTCCTGCATTCTTTGGAAGACCTTTCTATATATTTCTGCTACGTCAATTCTTTCTTACCATTCCGAATGAGTTATCTGATTCGGCTAAAATCGATGGAGCAGGCCACGCGAGGATATTTCTTAGAATCATATTACCATTAACAAAACCAGCCCTTGTTACGGTAGTACTATTCGAATTTATGAACCAGTGGCATGCTTTTCTTAATCCTCTTATTTACCTAAGCGATGAAAGCAAGTACACACTATCTTTGGGGCTAAGAACCTTTCAATCAGCCTATCAAACTCAATGGGCTTTATTGATGGCTGCAGGGACACTTATGACAATACCTATTATCATATTATTCTTTTTAGTTCAAAGAACTTTCATCCAAGGAATAAGTTTGACTGGGATAAAGGGATAAGAGTCTTATTAGAGATGGAGATGTGGTTACAACCTTGGTTGAAGAATAGGAAAACAAAAATATCCAGCTTGATTTTCTCTAAAAAAGGAATAATCTAATGGCAAGAGTGGGAAAGCTTTCTCGCCGATAAAAGGAGGTTTGGCAAAATGGCTGAGGGTAAAATATTTGGAGTTAGTTCGGCTCATTTTTTTTACAATAGTCCTAAATATGCCTTTAAGAAGTGTAAAGAATGGGGATTTGGTCGCTTAGAGTTTTTTTCTCCTAGATTGACTACAGATGATTATCTTGAAGTAGCAGATCTTTCTCTGGAAACCGACATTATTGTGGACTATCATCCACCTTATATGAATGAATTCGATTGGGGGAAGGTGAACATTACCCAGGGTATAAAATCTATAGGAAAAATTGTTAAGGTAGCCTCGCTCATGAATGCAAAACACATAATAATACATATGGGAACGTATTTAATTAGTAGGGAGAAATCATTAGCTAATTTCACAGCGATAGTAACACAGATTATTCCTAAATTTGAAGAAGAAGGACTGTATCTTTGCGTAGAGGATTTCACTCTTTGTCACTACGATCATGTATTAGGGGATCGCGTCGAAGATTTCGATTACTTGTTCGATCAAGTCGACTCAAAATTTGTAGGATTAACCATTGATTATGGACATGCCCACGTAACAGGTAATACTTTCGAATATCTGAGAAGATTTGGTAACAGACTCCTTCATGTTCACATCCAAGATAATGATGGGATAGATGATCAGCATAAAGATGTAGGAAAAGGTACCATAAATTGGGAAGAAGTTTTAAAAGCTACCGTGCAGACCGGTTTTAAAGGGCCTTATATAATTGAATGTTCACCTGGAATAATTGAATCTCGTGAGAGAATAAAAAGTATATTAGAAAATATATCTTCGTGATGTAATAAAAAATACTTGATGTGCGTCCGTTGTTAATTTTAGGCTTTCCGAAACGATTCCACAAAGAATAACTACAAAGGTCCAGACAACTGGATTTTGGTCTCTGAGACCCGCATAAGTTGGAGCATAATGTATTGTGGTTGGTTTTTTCTCTTCGGAAATTTCAGGAAAAAAGGCAAGTTTCTGTGAAAAGTAAACAACTCTTGCATGATCTATCCATCCTCGTACGTTTTAACTGGCATGTACATACTAATTTCTCGACCTGTGCCAACGTGGACATGACCGTTCCTAGTATTCTCGCTTCCGTCAAAGATTCAGACCTTGAGGGTGTTGCTTTTGTGGATCATCATCGCAGCCGTAAGCACGATATTATGAGCGACCTTACTCAATTAAAAAACGAAATTGAGGTATGTCAAACCAAGTTAAAGGTATTTGTTGGAGCTGAATTATCGGCATTCGGAATTGGGAAATATTCCGATTCAATTGAGACCAATCGAATGATCAATTACAGACTTTATGCTTGCAATCATTATCATTTGAGTTTTTGGGAACATCCGGCAACAACGTCTCCAAGGGCATACGCAGAACATTCCCTGGCGATACTTACTTGTCTTCTGAAATCTCAACGAGCGGATTGTATTGCACATCCGTTTATCGTAACATCATATTTAAAGGGCAATCTTTACGCCCCCACATCTGTTACGAGAGCTATATCGGATAAAGAATTGGCTAATATACTTGAATTGGGCAAAAACAATGATGTTGCATGGGAACTCAATGCAAAGGTTATTCTGGAAGATCCCCAATTTGCCAGGCGCTATTGGAATATTGGTAGGGAAGTAGGTGTCTCTTTTCATTTTGGAACTGATGCACACCGGCTATCTGAAATCGATCCAAGACAATACGTCGGTAGACTCGAGTCAATTTTAGGAGAACATTAGTTAAGGATGAATAACATTATGGCTACGCCGGGAAAGGCTGACACCCTAAATACCTCCCGAAAGCGACGTCGCTTGACGGCGTGGTAAGGATGGAAGTCCGGATGATGTAAAGAGAGAGGCAATTGAACGTATCACTTATCTAGCCCCCCGCGGAGGATTCATTATCTCTCCTTGCCATTCCATCCAACCCGATACAAGCATCGAAAATATTATAGCTTTGTATGATGCAATATTGGAGTATGGTAAATATCCTGTAGCTCTTCGTGTATAATCGATGCGAAGAGGTAAATTTTCAATAAGGAGTAAAGGTTGAAAGATAGAAAGAGTTACGCAATTCATATGATTGGGAATGCACATATTGATCCTGTTTGGCTGTGGGGATGGCAGGAAGGCTCTGAGACGATTAGGGCTACCTTTAAATCGGTCATTGAACGCCTGGAGGAGTATCCAGAATTTGTCTTTACCGCTTCTTCAGCTTTCTTTTATAAGTGGCTCGAGGAAGTGGATGGGGAGCTTTTTGCCAAAATACGGCAAAAGGTAAAGGAGGGGAGATGGCATCTGGTAGGAGGATGGTGGGTAGAGCCAGATTGCAATATCCCCGGGGGAGAGGCGTTAGTACGCCAGGGCCTTTATGGCCAAAGATATTTCTATGAGAAATTTGGTGTGAGAGCGAAAGTAGGGTTTAATCCCGATTCGTTTGGTCACAATATAATGCTCCCTCCGATACTGAAGAAGATGGGAATAGATTACTATGTCTTTATGAGGCCTGACCCTAATGAAAAGAAGCTTTCCAGTGATATTTTCTGGTGGGAAGGACCTGATGGTTCAAGAGTGCTAGCTTATAGAATTCCCTTCTCTTATGCAGGCCCAACAGGGGATTTAAAAGAACACATTCAAAAGGTATCTGAGGTATTCAAGTCTGATGAGCTCAAATCCCTGGAAAGGATTATGTGTTTTTATGGCAGAGGAGATCATGGAGGTGGACCGACAGGAGAAAATATAGAAAGCATAAAGGCCCTTAGCCAACAGTCTCTCAATGATAGTCCCAGAACTCTATTCAGTTCTCCTGATAACTACTTTGAGGAGGTCTCTAGTAAGAACTTAAGTCTTCCTGTAGTCAAAGACGAGCTTCAACATCATGCCAGCGGATGTTATTCTGCTCTCTCCTGGATAAAGAAATCTAACAGAAAACTGGAGAACCTTCTTCTCACCGCAGAGAAGTTTTCCCTTATGGCAAATTACCTTAATAAAAATAGAGTCTATCCTCAAGTAAAGCTTACCCGTGCTTGGCAGATGCTTTTATTCACCCAATTTCATGACATATTAGGCGGGGTAAGTATTCCCGAGGTCTATGATGAGGTGAGAGCTGTACATGGGGAAGTGGAGAACGTCTCTTCCCAGGTGATAAATGGTGCTATTCAAAGCATTGCCGGAAAAGTTAACACTGATGGCGAGGGCAAGGCGCTGTTAATATTTAATTCCACCTCCTTTGAAAGAAAAATTCCGCTAGAGGTAGAATATCAATGGCAAAGCGATGAGATAGCCGTAATAGACAAAGATGGAGTTCCCGTTCTCTCACAGACTTTGAGAATATCGTCTACTATACCACCAGGTTGGAGGAAAAGGATATGTTTCATAGCTGAGGTTCCTGCCTTTGGTTACACCACCTACAGACTTATCCCGAAGTCAATCGATGTCCCCCAACAAAGTCGGATGCTCTCGGTAACTTCTCATCTTCTTGAAAACGATTGGCTACAAGTGGAAATAGACTCAGAGACAGGCTATATCGAGAGAATTTATGATAAAAAGAATCATAAGGAGATATTGAAAGGACCAGGAGCTATCCCTGTAGTAATCAAAGATTTGAGCGACACCTGGAGTCATAATGTCTTTAGATTCAAGAATGAGGCGGGTAGATTTTCCAATGCTACGGTGAAGGTATTGGAGGAGGGCTCAGTAAGGGGAAAGGTCAGGATTAAAAGTAATTTTCATAATTCAACCTTAATTCAGGAGGTGACTTTATACAGGGATCTAGATATTATTGAGGTAAAGGTTGTCATAGATTGGCATGAGAGGCAGCGTATGTTAAAGTTCAGTTTTCCTATAAATGTGGCTAGTCCCAAAGCAATCTATCAAATTCCTTATGGTTTCATACAGCGCCCTTGTAGTGGAGAAGAAGAACCAGGCCTATCCTGGATAGATGTAAGTGATGATGATTATGGCCTGAGCCTGGTTAATGACGCTAAATATAGTTACGATGTAGAGGGTTCTGATTTAAGACTCACTGTCCTGAGAAGTCCCGTATATGCTCACCATATTCCTAAAGTCCTTGAGCCTGATGTAGATTATCAATATATAGACCAAGGCGAGCAAACCTTCACCTATATCCTCATTCCTCATAAAGGCGGCTGCCAAAAGGCTCTTCCGGTGAGATGGGCGGAAAACCTGAATAACCCACCTGTTGTGCTAGTTGAGCATTGCCACAAAGGGAGGCTTCCCAAAGAGCAGAGTTTTATAAAAGTGGATAAAGAAAATGTGATGGTAACTGTCTTTAAAAAGGCTGAAGATACTGATGATGCTGTACTTCGCCTCTACGAAACTAAGGGAAAATCCACCGAGACAAATATTACTCTTTTTGAAAGAAGCTGGAAGGTTCGGTTGAATCCCTGTGAAATAAAGACATTTCTCATCCCTCGGAACAAAAAGGCTTCTATAAAGGAGGCAAATCTGTTGGAATTCCAGAGTTAGGTCGATATAGTGAGAAAAACACCTTACCTTGATCCTCAGGCACGAGGAGCTTTCATAGGTCTTAGTTTCCACCACTCGCAAAAAGACGTATCAGGTTTACCATAGCTTATATCCTAAATTAAAAGAAGATTTCCACACTCTTTCCGGATATTCTATCGGATCCGGTTGACGGACTCTATGTTTTCTGGTATTTTGCTTAGGAGATTGAGGAGGAGACGCCAGAACCTACCTGTAAGATGGATAAGTTTGCTTTTTTAGATTCCTCATAAAGGTCTTACCACATCCCCATAAGTGTTCTTCTCTCTAGACATACTGATTCGAAAATTTGCATTTTAAGATATTTTTTGAAAAGGAGATTTTTCAATGCAATACCGTGATTTTGGAAGTACCGGTATCAAAGTTTCTATTCTGGGATTTGGCGCGATGCGGCTACCTGAAGTAGAAACAAAGGGAAAGTATCAGGTTAAGGAAGAAGAGTCCATTGAGATGATTCAAAGAGCCTTTGAGCTGGGAGTGAATTATATTGATACAGCCTATCCATATTGTCACCGTCAGAGTGAATTGGCAGTGGGAAAGGCTCTTCAAGGCTGGAAAGATAAGGTCTATTTATCTTCAAAAATGCCTACCTGGGAGGTTAAGAAAACGGGTGATTATCGCCGTTTTTTGGAAGAACAGCTGAAAAAGCTCAATGTAGAGTATATTGATTTTTACCACTTTCATGGCTTAGATGAAGATAGGTTTAAGAACATAGTCCTGAAACATAAGCTGCTCAGAGAAGCTCGAAAAGCAAAAGAAGAAGGGCTTATTAAGCATATATCTTTCTCCTTCCACGATAAACCGGAAGTTATGAAAAGACTTATCGATATAGGTATCTTCGAGTCGGTTCTCTGCCAATACAATCTTCTTGATAGAAACAATGAAGAAGCTATGGCTTATGCGAAAAGAAAAGGGCTGGGAGTAGCAGTAATGGGTCCGGTGGGAGGTGGTCGTCTTGTTGTTTCAGACATCCTCAAGGAAGCAATAGGTCCTGATGTTAAGAGTACTCCAGCACTAGCTTTAAGATTTGTTTTTGCCAATAAGAACGTATCTGTTGCTCTTTCAGGTATGGAAAATAAGGAAATGGTGGAAGAAAATGCAAGAGTAGCAAGCCTGTCTGAACCTTTGAGCAGCAAACAACTTCAGATAATGGAAAATTTCATAGAGAACAGAAAGAAGAAAGAAGAGATACCCTGTACCAATTGTGGATACTGTCAACCCTGTCCCAATAATGTAGCTATCCCAGAAATCTTCCAGTTGATGAATTACTACACCATATACGGGCTAAAGGAATATGCTTGTAAGGAGTATCAGAACATCGGGGTGGGCACTCTCTGGTCAGGTGAAAAGGATGAAAGGAAACAAGCAGATGCCTGTGTAGAATGTGGCGAATGTGAAGAAAAGTGTCCCCAAAAGATAAAAATAATGGAGAAACTGAAAGAGATTCATGAGATTCTAGGATAGATAATACCGAATCTTTCAGCATCTCAGTTTCTTCAAGTAATAATCCTTGCCAGAGTCCTTCTCCAGGAAATGTACAGTATCATTATAGCCAAAAGAAAATTGAATTTGTCTATCAGGATTGAATATGATAAGACAGTAAATCTTCTATATCCCATGAAAGATAAGGGTTTTAAATGTTAGATCTGTTCTCATCAACAGCTACGCTTGTAGTTAATCTTCCTGGTCTGGTTGGTTTGGGTTTTTTGATAGGGGTTTTATCGGGATGGTTTGGAGTAGGGGGTGGATTTCTATTGACTCCTATGCTCAATGTCGTTTTTAGTATTCCTTATGATATCGCCGTAGGCAGCGGCCTATGTCAGATGGTAGGTACCACTGCTGCTGCCAGTCTGAAGCACAGAAGTTATGGACATATCGATTATAAACTGGCTTTGTTTACGCTTATAGGGTCAATAGGAGGAGTAGAGTTAGGAGCCCGGCTGCTGGTGAAACTGAAAAAGCTAGGTTCGATTACTCTCTATAATCACTCTCTTAGCAAGATGTATCTTTGGATAACAGTAATTTATATAGTTCTCCTTTTACTAGTAGGGGTCTTTATGTTTCTGGAAAGTAGAAAAGCGAAGAAGAGCTCCAACTCAGAAGTGGTAAAGATGAGCACTGCCAGAAAAATTCAGAAAATGCACCTTGCTCCTACTGTTTCTTTACCTATTTCTGGGATAGAGTCCATTTCCATATGGAGTCTAATTATTCTAGGTTTTGTTATAGGAGTATCTTCTGGCCTTCTGGGAGTGGGAGGCGGGTTTATTATGACTCCCTGTCTTATTTACCTATTCGGTGTTCCCACCAGCGTAGCTATCGGAACAGGTCTTTTCCAGATTATCTTTACCTCAGGATATGGAGCCTTTACTCACTTTCTTAAAGGAAATGTAGATTTCCTTCTGGCAGCCTCTATTCTAGCTGGTTCACTTGCTGGTTCACAAGTGGGGGCAATATTATGCAGGAAAATAAAATCCTACTCTACCCGCCACTATTTTTCTTTTGTGGTCTTCGCCGCTATCGTAGTGATTATTCTTAAGTTTCTTTATAACCTTGGTTATTTAGGGTGAGATTTCCAAAGTGTTCTATTTCCTCAGCGCTTCCAAGAATTCCTCTACGGTCATCTCTGCTCTTGCAATTAGACTTTGTAATGTTCCACGAGCCAGTTGGGGATGATTTGGTACAGATAGCGTTGCTATATGCCCTTCTTTCGTCAGGATAATGTGACTACCTCGTTGACGAGCAACCTCCCAGCCAAGTTTCTCAAAAGTTCTTACAACCTCCCGAGGTCTCAATATCGGCACACTAGGCATTAAACATGAACCTCCACTTGGCGGGTAGTCACAGTCAGGGGCATTCCTTTTTCAGCTCGTACCTCCAAGCATTCCTTTATTGCCTCTTGAATGTTCTTTTCAGCCTCTTGTTCGGTCTTACCTTGACTCACACAGCCGGGGATAGACGGACATTCAGCGATGAACATCTCATCCTCATCTTGAAATATAGTTACAATGAATTTCATATTCTTATTTCTCCTTAATTCTAATATGATGTGTCTATGCTCAGTTCACCTCTTCTCTCCTCCGTTTATTTTTTGGCATTAGATACTGTCATTCTGAAGTATTCCTCATATAAAGGATTTCAGGGCATGGGTGATGATTTTGTATTAGACAACGATCGGCTCTATCCCGGTAAATCTACAGAATTCAATCAAAGAGGAAGCAATGTCGCCGTGAATCATAGAGGCATGATGAGTGAAACCTTCCTCGATAAGTGTTCGATATAGTCCATCCAGATCAGGCACCTCTACCCAACTCCAGCTTCCTCTTAGTTTATCTTCACTGGGAATTACCTTACCCTTGGTAATTAGCATTTTGAACTGTCCATCATATTCTACTATACGGGTGAAAGTTACTGTCCCTGGTTTTAATGGAAATTCAGCCGTTCCTTCACTCTTTTCTGGACCCAGGGTAGGGCCAAGGATGCTATGTTCTCTCAGGCAAACAGGAATATTTTTTGCTGCCAACACTTGAGGCGCATTGCCACAGTGCCAGGCCAAAAAGACATTTTCCTTTGATTGATGCTGAATAGTCCAGTCAATAAAGTGAGGCACTGTTTCCTTCAGGGAGGCCAGGTATTGCACCAGCATGGCCAAAGTCCCATGAATGTCAACCTCGCAGGCAGTCATAATACCTTGCTCGGTTAATCGTCCCATAGTTAAACAGGAAGATATGCCGTAGATTTTCTGCATAGCATCCCAGCATTGGACAGCTAACCCGGCTAGATTTTTTTGTTTGACAAAATCTTTTAAAGCAAGTTCCAGTCGTGCTGCTTTACCAATACTCTCTTCTCTTATCTCTTCACAGTTAGCTCTCTCCTTAATCTTTTCTATTATCTGAGAGACTTCCTTTTCTTCGACTATTTCTGCAGCATGGAAAATATCAGCTAATGAGATAGGAACAACCCGTTGAGCGAATTGTTCAATCATAGGAAATTCATTGATGGCACAGGTTTCAAATGGCGCTGGTCTTGGTCCTACTTGACCGATCTTTGCCCCGATGAAGCCTTTGACAGCGGCACAGGTTCTCACAAAATCCTTGATACCTTGATTGAATATATCCTCTTCCGGAAAACAGATACCAAGAAAAGCAAAAGGGATGCCTCTTCGGTAAAGACCTGATGCCACAGAAAGAGTTCCACAGAAAGAGTCTGATCTTCTGTTTCCGTCTTCGGTAAAAGCGCCCTCTTTGGTGCCAAATAGTAAGACCGGGAGATCGGGTATCTTCTCAGCAATAGTAACGGCTGAGATTTCATCACCAAAAGTCATAGTACCGATGAGAATTCCTGCTAAATCTTTGGTCTTGAATAATTCTATCACTTTCTCGGCATCACAATCATCACGCATCAAACCTTTAGGAGTAAGGCTTTCCTCAGGGACAATTATTTCCATATTATTCTCTTTAGATACGGATTTAAGAACTTTTAAAGTCCTCCTCCTCATATCTATGGCCCATTCCTCATTAAAAGGTTCCCGATGAGCAGGTACAAAACCAATCCTAAGTTTCTCTTGCATCATTTTCTCCTTTTTTCTCTGGAACATTTGTTTCCATCACAGCTTAGCATAAATCATATATCAAATCAAGGAAGGTATTAGTACGTGGGAGGTTTACATGGTTGTCGAAGGACATTTTCTGGTCCGAAGGAGGCGTAGCCGGAGCCGGAGCCTTATAGGAGCAACCTTAACGAAGCTTCAACTTGAGGAAAAAGGAAAATATACTGTTTGAGGAGCAGGGCGACGATGCTCTGCCTTTTCTTGAACTTGGGGGGAGCAGGCCGAAGGCCGTTGAGGGGGGATATTTCCCCCTTCAAAGTCTTTTATATCTTTCCCGAAACGAGAAGCCGAGTAGAAAGAATTAAGAAGCTACTATACAGCGACGGAAGAAATTGTCCTGA
>WJOQ01000193.1 GCA_009618505.1 Clostridia bacterium
ACCACGCCAGGTCCCATTGATCTTGAAACTGACTTTTTCAAAGGCGGGTTTACGTATCCGTCCTACGAGGGAGGTGACGAGCATTCTGTAACTGAGGACCGGGGAGGGAAACCGTGAGAAAAGTGTATATGAGAATCTTTGGCTGACCTTATGTTTCGTCCGCTCCCGATGCTTCGCATCGGGAAAAGCCGAATCTTTCGCCACCCACCCAGCAGTCACAGTCGGTCGGCTTCAGCCAGCTTCGCTGTCTTCCGCAGCGCCCTTTGTGGGCCTGCTTGCCCCATTAAAAAAATCATTGACATAATCGTATAAATTATATATACTTGTTGAGAAGTAGTAAGAAATTATACGGGGGTTAAATGCAAATACGAACACAGGAGCTCATGAGTTTTTTTCAGAGTCACGGCGGAGTAGCTCGATTTTCTGCTATTCTGAAGGCTGGATTTCATCCTGATTCGCTCAGTGCTCTGGAAAAAGAAGGAAGGGTTGAAAAGATTGCCCGGGGTCTTTATCGTGTGACTAACTATACTCCTGGTTCTCATCCCGATCTTGTTATTGCGTCACTTCAGGCACCTCGAGGCGTTATCTGTCTTCTTTCCGCTCTTTCTTTTCATGAAGCAACAAGCGAGATTCCCAGGTATGTGGATCTAGCCATTCCACAAAGTACACATGCCAATAGAATTAAGTATCCTCCGGTAAGATTTTACCGCTTTGCTCCTAAAACGTGGAAAGCAGGAATTGAAAAGCATGAAATTGAAGGACACAGAATCAAGGTCTATAGCCTCGCTAAAACGATTGCCGATTGCCTTAAATTCAGGAACAAGATAGGTATAGACCCTGCACGGGATGCCCTCAAAGTTGCTGTTACTGAAAAAGGTATAAAACTAGAAGATATCGTGCAGTATGCTAAGATTTGTCGTGTTGATAGCATTGTAAAACCTATATTGGAAGCTCTGATATGAAAAAGGATATTAAGAATATAGAAGCCTCTGTTCGTGGTCGACTTCAAAATGAAGCGAGAGCAACCAATTATAAGGAACAGGGGGAATGATGTCAAAAAGAGGAAAGAATCTAAAAGAAATCCCCACGGCAAAGGTTGTTCTGTATAGGAATAAATTTGAGGTCAGGCTGGAGAAGGAGACAGTGTGGTTGAGTCTTAATCAGATGGCTGGTCTGTTTAAACGGGATAAATCTGTCATCTCTCGTCATTTACACAACATATTCAAAACTAAAGAGTTAGACCGCGGTTCAACTGTTGCATTTTTTGCAACAGTTCAGGATGAGGGGGGCCGTTTGGTTGAACGGAGAATCGAATATTTTAACCTTGATGCTATTATTTCAGTTGGTTACCGGATTAATTCTAAGCGGGGAACGCAGTTTCGTATCTGGGCCACGAATGTATTAAAGAAACATTTAGTTGACGGATATACGGTCAATGAGAAACGTCTTAAGGTTGCAGAGCATAAGTATCGGCAATTACAGAAATCAATAAAGCTTTTAGGAAATGTGATTCGTCTTGAGGTTGTTTCTGATGAAACAAAAGGCCTTATCCAGGTGATAACCGGGTATAGCAAAGCACTTGATATATTGGATGATTATGATCACCAACGACTTTCTGTTCCTAAGGGGACGACGAAAAAAGCCAAATTTGAACTTACCTATGAAAAGACCCGCAGGATTATTGATACTATGAGAAAAAGATTCAAGGATTCCCCGCTTGTCGGTCAAGAAAAAGATAACAGTCTTAAGGCCTCTATTGGCGCAATTTATCAGACATCTAAAGGCGAAGATGTCTATCCAACGGTTGAAGAAAAAGCGGCTCATCTGTTGTATTTTGTGACCAAGAACCATAGTTTTGTAGATGGCAATAAGCGGATTGCCGCGGCTCTTTTTATCTGTTTTTTGCAGAGAAACGGCATCCTTTTGCGTAATGATGGTACGCCTCGTATGGATGAAAATGCCCTTGTGGCATTAACTCTTATGATTGCAGTCAGCAAGCCTCAGGATAAAGATATTATGATTAAGGTCATTCTAAATCTGCTGATGTAACTGCGGTAGCGGGGAAAATTTTCAAAAGGATTTCTTTTTCTCTTTTCGCTCCCTTTAATTTTTTGTTTTCAGGAACAGAAAGAAAATCACAATGTCAGAAGAATCAAAGGTTTACAAAAATTCGCCGCAAAAAGTCTACATCCGTACTTACGGATGTCAGATGAATGAGTATGATTCCGAGATTATGGCTGGTTTGTTAGAGAATAGCAGCTATCGTCTAACAGATAATCCCGAGGAAGCTGGGGTAATTCTCCTTAATACCTGCTATGTGCGGGAGAAAGTTAAGCACAGGATTTACAGCAGACTGGGAGAATTAAAGAAGCTTAAGGAAGAAAAGCCTGAGCTTATTCTGGGTTTATCCGGATGTTTAGTGCAGAAAGAGCCAGAGGAGGTTCTACAGCGAGCACCCTATCTAGATTTTATTTTAGGTACTTCTAGCTTTTACCGGTTGCCGGAGGTCTTAGGGCAATTCTTCGGTGACGGAGTTCGAGGTACTAAGGCGAAAGGTAGCTCCCGCTCTATGATAGTTCAGGTCGAGGAAGATAGAGCAATTCCTGAAGGCATGCCTAAATTAAGAAAGAGAAAATTTAGCGCTTTTGTTTCCGTTATGAGAGGCTGTAATAACTTCTGTTCTTACTGTAATGTCCCTTATGTAAGAGGTCGAGAGGTGAGCAGATCGCGTAAGGATATCCTGAGAGAAGTTGAAGAGCTAGCTCTAAAAGGGTATAAAGAGGTAATCCTTCTGGGGCAGAATGTGAATTCCTATGGTAAAGGGGAAAAGGAAAAAATAGACTTTGCTGACCTTTTGGTTCTTGTTAATCAGATAGAGAAATTAAGGAGAATAAGATTTACTACTTCTCACCCCAAGGACCTGAGTGATAAGTTGCTGGAGAAAATGGCAGAATTGGATAAGGTCTGTGAGCATCTTCATCTGCCGGTTCAATCAGGCTCTAATAAGATTTTGTCTAGAATGAAGAGAGGTTATACGCGAGAGCATTACAAGAATTTGGTGAACAAACTCCGTCAGGCAATTCCGGAGACAGCTCTTACTACTGATATTATTGTGGGATTTCCGGGAGAGGAGGAAAAAGATTTCCAGGACACTCTGGAGTTAGTAGAAACAGTTGGCTTTGACGGTGCTTTTACTTTCTGTTATTCTCCTCTTAAGGGGACCGAAGCAGCCCAGTTAGAGGAGAGGATTCCGGAGAAAACTAGTGGCCAAAGACTAAGAAGGTTAATCGAGCTTCAACAGAAAATCCTTCTTAGGAAGAATGAGTCCTTGGTCGGAAAAGAAGTCGAAATTATGGTAGAAGAAATCTCAAAAAAGAGTTCTGATGAGCTTCAAGGAAGAACACGTACTAACAAGATGGTGGTATTTAAGGGTAGAAAGGAGCTTATCGGTAATATTATATCAGTGAAAATAGTGGCTTCTGGATGTTGGGCCTTAAGAGGGAAGGTTAGCTCTTGTTAGATGCCCTCTTGGTTATTTTGGGACCAACCGGTGTGGGGAAGACGGAAGTAGCCATAGAATTAGCAAAAAGAATTAGAGTAGAGATAATATCTGCTGATTCTCGCCAGATTTACAAGGAGATGGATATAGGCACTGCCAAGCCTTCTTCTGCTGTTCGCCAGAAAGTCCCGCACCATCTTATTGACCTTGTTTTTCCTGATGAGATTTTTGATGTAGCTGGTTTTAAGGCACGGGCAGAAGCTATTATAAAAGAATTACAAAAGAAAGACAAATTACCTATTTTGGCAGGAGGCAGCGGTCTTTATATAAAGGCTGTAATGGATGGACTTTTCATAGGGCCAGGAGCAGATTGGAAGTTGCGGGAGAAGTTAAAAAAAAAGGAGAAAAGAGAAGGCAGGGGAACTCTCCATCAGGAACTTGAGCGAGTTGACCCAACTACTGCTTCTCGCCTTCATCCGCATGACCAAAGAAGGATTATCAGGGCACTGGAGGTTTACCATCTTTCTGGCAAGCCAATCTCCTCTTATCAAACACAATTTCCTTCTACCTTGACAAATGCAGTAATGATTGGCTTGGAGAGAGAAAGAGAATCTCTTTTCCGTTTAATTAATGAGCGAGTGGATAGAATGGTAGCAGGAGGATTGATTGAGGAAGTAGAGTCTCTTTTGAACAAAGGGTACTCAGAAGATTTGCCTTCTTTACAGGGATTAGGATATCAGCAGATTATAGCCTATCTAAAGGGAGAGTATCCAGAAGAAGAAGCAATCAGGTTAGTAAAGAGAGATACGAGAAGATTTGCCAAACGTCAGATGAGTTGGTTTAAGCGGGATAAACGAATATTATGGATAGATACAGGAGAGTTTTCTTCTTTCACTCAGATTTCAGACAAAATAATGGATATTCTAATCAAGAAAATACCACAGATACAATTCACCAGTCATGGAGAAATGCGGAAATAGAGGAGTAAAGAGATGGAATCAAAAAAACAGATTCAATTAATCAAGAAGAATACAGTAGAAATCATTCAGGAAAGTGAGCTTCTAAGAAGAATAACAAGCAAGGGGTCACTTCGCATAAAGCTTGGAGTGGACCCTACTACTTCCGATATTCACCTGGGACATAGTATAGTTCTTTTTAAGCTAAGATGTTTCCAGGATTTAGGACATAAAGTCATTCTCTTAATTGGTGACTTTACCGCCAGGGTTGGGGATCCCAGCGGTAGAAGTAAAACGAGGAAACCCTTGTCTATCAAGGAGATAGCTGCCAATGCCAGAACTTATCGAGAACAGGCCTTTAAGATATTAGCTCCAAAAAAAACAGAAGTGCTCTTTAACTCTGAATGGCTTAGCAAGATGAATTTTTCTGATGTCTTGAAACTTGCTTCTCGTTATACCGTGGCAAGAATGCTGGAAAGAGACGATTTTAGTTTGCGCTATCAAAAAAAATATCCTATTGGTCTTCACGAATTTATGTATCCTTTGATGCAGGCTTATGATTCGGTAGCCATGCATGCCGATGTAGAGTTAGGCGGGACAGACCAGAAATTCAATCTTCTTTTAGGAAGACAAATACAGAAGGCTTATGGACAGCCATCACAAATTGTCATTACCATGCCACTTCTGGAGGGTATAGATGGTTCTAAGAAGATGAGCAAAAGTCTGGGGAACTATATTGGGGTGACAGAACCGCCTTATGAGATGTACGGAAAAGTTATGTCAATACCCGATGAGTTAATATTTAAGTATTTTCGATTGCTGACCTCTCTAAAAGAAGAAGAAGTAGACTCCAGAGAAAAGGAGTCTAAGGAGGGGAGGCTGCACCCCGGCAAAGCAAAAGAGGAATTAGCCGAGAGGATAGTCAGTTTTTACCATGGTAAATCTAACGCAGAAGCGGCAAAAGAGAGATTTAAAGCCATTTTCAAGAGAAAAGAGACACCAACCGACATTCCCTCCTATTCTTTGGCCTCAGATGAAATGAAGGAAGGTAAGATATGGATAGTGAGGATTCTCCAGCTTACCGGTTTGGCGAATAGCGGTTCAGAGGCACGCCGTCTAATTAAGCAGGGGGGAGTGAAATGGGATGAAAAAATAGTGAAAGATATTGGCTGGGAAGTTTCTCCAGGCGAGAGTCACGTTTTGCAAGCAGGCAAAAGAAAA
>WJOQ01000224.1 GCA_009618505.1 Clostridia bacterium
TGTCAATGCCCAAATGGTTGCGAGCAAAAGTTAGGCTGATAGTGTAGTCAAATTTATCATCAAAGACGATTTAAGGGCTATTTTAGGCACAGTTTTGACTAGAGGTATATAAATACTCAAAGGAGAGATTATGAGCAGACGATTTGACGACCTGGTGAGAAGGATCACCTGTCAGATGAAGGTAATGTTAAGGGAAAGGAGAAAGTTCAACGTTCTTGCGAAGGAGCTAAGGACGTTCACTAAGGAAAGGAGCTAATATGAGCATAGTAAGCTGGCTTTACCAGTTGGCACGCAAGGCGAACGACTTTGAGACCCTGGTGTCTGGTAAGCCGAAGAAGATAGCCAGGAGATTGAAGAACAAGCAGATTGGCAGGAGAACAGGCAAGATTTGGAAGTTTCCCTTTTGACAATACAACAAGAGAGAGAAGCAAGGGAAAGGAGATAAAGAAATGTTCCATATTCTGAAGGTGTGTGTCAAGTATTGGCGGTTATGCCCGAAGTACTGTGCTGATTTTGAGCCGGTGGCTTTCACTAAAGAGGCAATAAGACGCTTAGATTGTAGATTCAAGAGAAATGTTTATGTGTCTACGGAAGAGATCAAGTTTCTCGTGAGGAGAGCCAGAGTTTATGAGCGTCCTCCGGGGATCTTCCCCTGGGAGCAAGAGAGAAGGGTCGAGATGAGCCTAATGGACGTTGGCAAAGGATCTTTGAATGGCCTATATAAATGACGAGAAAACAGCCGAAATAAGGAACGCCCTGGCTATTATCTTGCGAGCCTCGTTTGACAGTAAACAGCAGGATAGACTTGAGGATATAGTCAGGCAAGTGGGAAGGATTGGTGGACTGCTATCTCAGGAAAAATATTGAGAGGGCTTGGCCCGCATAGGTGCCTAAGGCCAAGCCCCCAGGAGCGTGTGATGAAGAAGACTCCCATAAACAAATATAGCGAAATAGTGGAGCAATGCAAACAAGCCCTGACTGTCATTATCCTTAGCGCGGATATAATCAGGACCCGTGAGACTTTGAGCCCGGAAGGTGAGAAGTGCTTAAAGGAAATAACAAGTCAAGCCTGGCGGATCAATAGAGAGCTGAAGAAAGGAGAGAGCAAGAAAAAAAAGAAAGAGACCCTCTTGACAAGCTCCCGAAAAAGTATATAATATAAAGTAATAGGCTATAAAGGAAGCCAAAAGGGAGTTAATATGCCAAAACCAAAACGACTTTCAAAGGAAGGCTATCATGTTCGATTTGCTAAAGAAGATATAGATTGGATCCGGCAGGAAGCCTCGCATAGAAGATTAGCTCCTACTCATCTTATCCGCATGGCCGTATTCGATTGGTTTCGGAACAATGCCCAGACTGAAGAGCCGAAATAAAGGTAATCAAAGAATTAAACGGAGGATAAACGCAACTCCTGATTATCAAAGGAAAATCTCAGTAGCGGAAAGAGAGGTGATGATACTACTTAGCTACAATTCTTTGAGATTGGGAGATTTTATAAAAGATTGAGTAAAAACAGATCAAGGAGATAAAAATGCATGGTCGATTAGCAAAGTCCTTTAAGATGTTTGTTTTAGTGGCTTTGTGTATGAGTTTAACTCTTGGAGTTCTGTCTGGCCTGGCAATGGCACAAGAGAAAAAGGTTATCCGCTGCTTTGTTCAGGCTTATACACCAAGGGAAAGAATGGAAGCTGATAGATGGGACCCTCCCCAGTATTACTGGAAATTGGAACAAGAATACGAAAAGCTGCATCCAGATATAGATATCCAGTTTCTGAAACCCATTGTTGGCGAGTACGAAGCTTGGTTCGTTACCCAAATGACAGGGGGAACAGCTCCGGAGATCTTATGGCGACAGTTGGGAGCAGCTAAAGCGGATTATGTGAAAGATTGGTATCTAGATTTTACTCCCTATCTGGAAAAGCCCAATCCCTATGTTGAGGGAAACGACTATTGGAAAGATATCTTTATTCCAGCAGTTTCGGAAAGCGCTGTGGCTCCTGATGGAAAGACTTATGTTCTCGGCGTTGATATTGTTGGAGTGGGGATATATTACAACAAGAATATGTTTGCCGAGGCAGGAGTTACCATACCCAGCACCTGGAAGGAATTTATGGATATCCAAGAGAAAATCGAAAGTGCTGGTTGTACCCCTACCAGCTTCCCTTTAGGAGGGGCAATGAGCAACCCGGGTTCATGGTCGGTAAGGCTGTTGCAAGATATGATGCTGGATTCCAAGATGATGGAAATCAAAACTGGCGTAAAGGGAGCAAAGGGCGTGGTAAAACGAACACGCGAGCAGGGAGGATCGATAAGCTGGATGGAGCTTGTACGGGCAATCAAGTTGGGAATTTATAGTGCTAAGGATCCCCAATGGCAGGAACAATGGAAGTTACTCAAAGAGTGGTCCAGATATTGGCAAAAGGGATTTCTGGCAGCGGAGGATACAGATGCTTACAGACTTTATATCACTGGAAAGGCTGGGATGCTTTACGATGGGAGCTGGCAGGTAAAACCGACAGAGGTAGATTCCCTTCGGGAATTTGATTTTGGGCTCTTTAATTTTCCAAAAGTTACCGAAGAGAGTTCTCCCTATGCTACAGGCATCGAATGTCCATCCATAGGGGGAGCTGGTTGCGCCGCTGGTAATTTTTGCGTTCCTCTTGTTGTCAAAGAACGAGGCTTGGCTGACGAGACGATAGATTGGCTGATGTTTGTTACTGCTCCTCAAAACCTTATTCCTTTGTGTAATGATCTGGGTTCTTTTGCTCCAGCCCTAAAAGTGACTGAAGGGGTTGACCCTCGACTCTTACCTTTCATCAAACAATTGGAAAGAGGATCGGAAAGAATCCAACCTGATTTGTCTATCCTCACTCCCCAATATTATCAACAACACTATAGAATTCTCCAACAATACATTGGGGGCAGATTAACTATGGATGAGGCAACGGATAAATTACAAAGGGAGATGGAGAAAGGCGCCGATACGCTTATTGATCAACATCCGGAATGGGGACTCAAGAAGTAGCTGTTAAGAAGCAAGTATTTCTTTCAGGGGGGGTGTTTCCCCCCTGAAAGAATCTTATTGGAGGAGAAATAAAATAGAGAGGGACAGAATAACTAAAAGAACAAAATTTAAAGCTACCCTCAGGGAGATGAGCAAGAAGAAACACTGCTATCTACTTCTTGTTCCCACCTTTACCCTTTTGTTTACTTTTAATTATTATCCAGCTTTTTCTGCTATTTATCACTCTTTTTTTCAATGGAACGGCTTCAATCTAGAGAATTTCATTGGATTGAGTAACTTTAAGGAAATTTGGTACGATCCAGTTATACGCGTATCAACGATGAATATAATCAAGCTAACCATAGCTGGTATTGTTATCAGTGTTACTGCTCCTCTATTCGCTGCTAAACTGATCTTTAACCTTAGAAATCTGAAGGCCGGCTACTTTTATCGGGTACTTTTTGTCCTTCCCATGATGATTCCCTGGATAGTTTCCCTTTTAATTTGGAGTTTCATCTATAATCCGAACATAGGGCTCCTCAATCAGATCTTAACAGCACTAGGGTTGGAGAATTGGACCAGAGCCTGGTTAGGCGATTTTGACATATCCCTTATTGCTATAATATTTATAGGATTTCCCTGGGTCTCCGGCTTTTCCCTCCTTATTTATCTAGCTGGTCTGCAGGCTATCTCCGAATCTGTTCTCGATGCTGCCGTAATCGATGGATGTTCTGGACTGAGCCGTTTTTGGCGAATTGAGCTACCGCTGGTTACGGCTCAAATTAAATTGATAGTCATTTTGAGCATAATTGGCATAATTCAGGGGTATGTAAACATTCTGATCTTGACTGGGGGAGGTCCAGGAGATGCTACTATGGTTCCTGGACTTCATATGTATAATTCTGCTTTCTTCTATAACAGAATGGGGTATGGTTGTGCCGTGGGAACCCTTCTTTTTATAATTGTTCTTTCTCTTACTTATTTGAACCTAAGATATATAAAATCAAATGTCGAGTATTAGCCTACTGCCTAGAACAGTCTTTCTCGGTATGGTTAAATAAATAAAGGTAAATTGAAGGGAAGATAAAAAATGAAAAAGGAGTTTAGACAGGATCTGCCAGAACACACAATTTTAATGCTGGTGGCTGCAATAACATTTTATCCGTTTATTTTTTTGATTATAACTTCCTTTAAAGATAATGCTCAGTTTATACATCATTTCTGGAGTGTAACCTTGCCCTTACACTTCTCGAATTATTCAGTTGCCTGGAGAGAGGTCGGTAACTATATGCTAAATAGTGCCATTATCACTGGTTCTACAGTAGTTGCTGTATTGTGTATATCTACTCTATCTGCTTATGTCTTTGCCAGGTATAGCTTTCCCGGCAAAGAACTTCTCTTTCTGGCCATCCTCTCTCTTCTAATGATCCCCGGGATCTTAACTCTTATTCCTCTTTTTCTAGTAGTAAAGAAAATTGGAATCTTAAACACAAGATGGGCCTTATTTTTTCCTTATGTAGCGGGGGGACAGATCTTTGCCATTTTTGTCTTAAGAAGTTTTTTTGCTTCTCTGCCGGAGGAATTATTTGAAGCTGCTCGCATCGATGGAGCTAGTGAGATTCATTGTGTAATTTATATCCTTCTTCCGCTTTCTAAGCCTATCTTAGTTACCATTGCCATTATGAATATTCTGGGCACCTGGAATGACTATATCTGGCCCTTGGTTACCCTGGCTAACGATAAGTTGTGGACTATCACTTTGGGGTTGGTAAGCTTTCAGAGTATGTATGCTGGTCTAGAGTTATGGGGTCCACTTTTTGCCGGATATGTGGTAGCTTCTATACCCTTAGCAGTGCTTTTTGCTTTCGCTATGAAGTATTTCGTGGCTGGATTAACTTCCGGTGCCTTGAAAATATAAGAAAAATATAAGATAATTTACCTTTAGGAATCGCAAAAATATGAATGCGCAGGAAAGACAGGCAAAAGGCAATCCAGGTCAAAAGAGTAGTGAAGTAGAGAAAAAAGGCTTTGATACAGGCTGATACAGGCACTTTGACAGGGCAAGGCAGCCTATAACACTAAGGCAAAATCAAAGTGGCTATATCAAGAGAATTTTATCAAGCCAGTTAAGGGATAAAGAGATTTTATAAATGACCAAAACATACCGACCGGCAAGCAGCTACGTAGGCAGCACCGAGGAGACCAGGCAGGCCCAGCTAGAGAATCTGCTGAGGGGCCGGGCAAGGCGGGCCAGGAAAGCCCTGGTCAAGCCTCCTTCCCTCAAAGACCCTGCCTACAGGACTGACATTATCAAGTTTGCCGAAGAGCAGTTTTATATCCCTGAGACCAGGAAGCCGATAGTCCTGGAGCCCTTCCAGAAAAAGGATATCCTCAAGCCTATCTTTTACGCTGAGGACAGGCCGACAATGGCATTGGTTGGCCAGACAAAGAAGAGCGGCAAGTCAACCCTGGCGGCAATGGTTGCGGCCTGGGTACTATTCTGCGGTGAGGACTTCTCAGAGACCTATATAGCGGCCAGGGACAAGGACCAGGCAAACTGGATTATCTTCTCCAAACTGGTAAAGGCGATAGAAATGAATCCTAATATGCTGCTCAACGTGAACAT
>WJOQ01000079.1 GCA_009618505.1 Clostridia bacterium
CAGGTCGGCTTCAAATCCCCCTTGGTTCTAAGGGGTGTTTGGGTCTACGAGATACGAACGACTAGATACGAGATACGAACTTGGTGCCGGGAGGGGGATTTGAACCCCCAAGGACTAATGTCCACATGGCCCTCAACCATGCGCGTCTACCAGTTCCGCCATCCCGGCAACAACTACTTCATTCTCCTTTTGAGAGACGCTCTATATCTTCTTCCTCTCCAATTACCAGCAGTATATCTCCCTCTTCAATAACATCCTCAGAATAAGGAAGATAGTTTATTGTCTCTATTTGCTTATTTTGTCCCTTTCCGGAAACCTTCTTTATTTCCAGAATATTTACCTTGTATTTCTCTCGAATTTTAAGCCCGCCTATCTTTTTATTCCAGAAGAACTTGGGAGATTTGATTTCAGCGGCACTGTATTTGTCAGATATAGGTAGATAATCTAGAACATTGGAAACTAGAAGATTTTGGGCTAGCCTTTTTCCCATTTCCATTTCTGGTAGAACTACTTTATCTGCTCCTATCAGGTTTAGTATGCGTTCTTGAATTTGAGAGACAGACTGAGTGGCTTTAGTAATAACCGTGGGCACTCCCAGTCGCTTGAGTAAAGCGGTAGTTAAGATAGAAGCTTCAAAGTCCCCTATGCTTACTATGGCTACATCTACTTTGTCTATTCCCTGGGTCTTCAACGCTTCCTCATCTGTAGAATCTAATTTCACAGCCAAAAGTTGCTACTTCGGCAAACGTATCCACCAGTTTTTCGTCCTTATCTACGGCAATTACCTCTGCGCCTCTTTCTGCCAGACTCTGAGCCACTGTCCCTCCAAATTTTCCTAATCCTATAACAGCAAATCTACGCATTTTTTTCCTCTATCCAACCATTATTCTTTCCTCAGGGTACTGATAGAGTTCCTTCATTTTCCCTCTTCCCATAGCTAGAGCTAAAGTTAAGGGTCCAATTCTTCCTACCAGTACACTGAGCATAATAACAACTCGTCCTGCTGTTGTCAACTGAGAGGTGAGGCCTCTGGATAATCCTACTGTTCCAAAGGCAGAGAGTTCTTCAAAGAAGATGTCTATAAAAGGAGCACTTTCTGTGAGACTAAGTACTAGAGTAGAAGAGGCAATCCATCCCAGAGCAAGAATAGCCACACATAAAGCCTGATAGACTACTAAAGGGGGGATGGTACGATGAAAAACCTCAACCCGATTTTTTCCCTGGGTCATAGACCTGATAGTGAGAAATAGAGTAGCGAAAGTACTTGTTTTAACCCCTCCCCCTGTAGAACCAGGTGAAGCTCCTATAAACATAAAGATAATAAAAAGAAAGGCAGAGAAGATACCTACACTACCTATATTCAATGTATTGAACCCAGCCGTTCTTGCTGTTACTGACTGAAAATAAGCGGTCAATAACTTTTCTTGCCAGGAAAAGGCGCTTAATACACCATTCTTTTCTCCCAGGAAAATGAGAGCTGTTCCTCCTATAATCAAGAGAGAGGAAACGACTAAGACTAATTTGCTCTGCAAAGATAAAGACTCCTTTTTATGCTTGAAGTATCCATACACGCATCGTAGAAGATTAACTATGACTATAAATCCCAGCCCTCCCAGAATTATTAAGCTGCTCATAGTCAAATTAATACCCAGGTCATTCCTGTATCTTATAAAACTATCGGAATAAAGCGAAAAACCAGCATTGCAAAAAGCAGAGATTGAATGAAAAATGGCGGAATAGGCAGAGGAGAGACCGCTTCCATTGTAAGGCAGGAATTGAATATACAAAAAAATAGCGCCCACTATCTCAATAGTGAAAGTAATAACAAGAATAGATACAATTAAAGACCCAATTCTTCCTATGCTTCTGTAATTAAGTATATCTCGTAGAAGAGTGCGGTCTTTGACTCCAAATTCCTTACCTAAAGTCAGGACAAAAAAGGAAGTAAAAGTCATTAATCCTAATCCTCCTACCTGAATAAGAGAAAGAATAATCAATTGTCCTAACAAAGAAAAATGACTTCCTGTGTCTAGCACGACCAGACCGGTAACGCAAGTCGCCGAAGTAGCAGTGAACAGAGCATCCATAAACATAGTTTCTTTGCCTGGTGCAGTAGCACGAGGAAGGAGAAGCAATAGGGTTCCCACACTAATGATACTGACAAAAGTCAGAATAACTATCCAGGGTGGTTTTATCTTTAAAACAGTGATCGCTTTGTTCAATTGAGGTATTCTCAATAAAAGACAAGCAAGGGCATAAATTTGAAAGATTATGATGAGACAAGAGCAGTTTAAGCAAAAACTCACCTATGAATACTCCCGCTATCAATAGGTCCAATTGATGAAGTAAGACTCTAGTCTCATTTGATAGATAAAATCCATACTCCAGGATAAAAGAAGAAATGAGTAGTAAAACTACCCCCATCATAAACAAATTGAGATAGAATGTAACTTTAGAGTGATTAATGTTCAACTCCTTTTATGATTTCAATCCTGCTGCCACCCTTTTTCTAAGCCTAATCCTCTGGCTGTACTAAGAGCTTCTTTATACTCTTTATCAGTAATTCTTCTCTTCAATTCTTCAAATTCTTCTGCCCTGTATGCAGGAAAGTATTGATTCATAATACTGACATAGGTAGCAGTAGAAATTTCCTTAGCTAAAAAAGCAAAAACGCTTGTTGTTTCTGCCAGTTTGTTGGGTAAAACTAAATGCCTTACCAAAAGACCTTTCTTAGCAATTCCTTTCTGGTCTAATCTAAGGTCCCCTACCTGCTCATACATTTCTCTAATTGCTTTTTTTGCCACCTGGAAATAGTCAGGAGCAGAAGAATACTTTTTTCCTTCTTCTCTTCCTCCATATTTCGTATCCGGCATGTAAATATCTATTATTCCCTCAAGAAGCTTCAGCGTCTCTACCTTCTCATAGCCACTACAATTATAGACCAACGGTATATTTAACCCTTTTTGAATAGCTAAAAGAAGCCCGGCAAGGATCTGAGGAACAAAAACCGTAGGAGTAACCAGATTTATGTTGTGGCATCCTTTTTCCTGTAAGTTAAGCATCATTTGAGAAAAGACTAAAGAAGATATTTGATTTCCATTCCCTAAGTGAGAAATAGGATAATTCTGGCAAAACACACATCTTAGATTACAGTAAGTGAAAAAAATGGTCCCAGAACCTCGGTAGCCAGATATGGGTGGTTCTTCTCCAAAATGAGCATGAAAGCTAGAAACTGTAAGCTCTATTCCCGCTTTACAGAATCCTTTCTCGCCTTTTTCTCGGTTTACTCTACACTCCCTTGGACAGAGTCTGCATTCCCTTAGTATTTCATATCCTCGCTCTATTCGGTTTTGTAACTCTCCGCTCTCATATAGCTCTCTATAAGTAGGATTTTTTCCCATTATTCTGATCAGTTTTTTGTTCTTGATTATATCAATTGATGACTCTTTGACAAGAGACGTCTTCTCATACCTTTCTTGACAAAAGATTCAAAGGTTGTATGTTTAATAAGGTTAATAACATTGAGTAGATCTTTGAAAATAGATGGGGGGTAC
Organism: Clostridia bacterium; assembly: GCA_009618505.1. Next base: position 3,555 of record WJOQ01000079.1, read on the forward strand.
TTACCATGATTAACCTAATACTAATATGTATACTAGCAGGAGTAATAGGAGCATGGGTAATAACCACTCTTATCTCTCGAATAAAAACAAAGTCTCTACTAGCGAAAGCAAAAGAGAGATTAGTTGAAGCAGATGAAGAGGTAGAGAAGAAGAGAAGAGAAATCGAGCTGGAAAAGAAAGAAGAACTTCATCGAATAAGAAATGCCTTTGAAAAAGACACTGAACAAAAGAGGGATGAACTTCATCGATTATCGAAGAAGCTAATAGAAAGAGAAGAGGTTTTGGATCATCGTTTAGAGGAGCTGGAACAAAGAAATAAAAAAATCTCCACTGAAGAACAAAAATTAGAAAAAGACAAGGAAATAACAAAAGACTTACAAATCAAATGGAGAGAGGAGTTAGAAAGAGTAGCAGGAATATCGACTGAGGAAGCAAAGAGAAGCTTGTTGGAGAGTATAAAAAAGGAAGCAAGAAACGAAGCAGCACAGATTATTCAGCAAGTAGAAAAAGAAGCCAGAGAAACAGCTAATAAAAAGGCAAGAAAGATTCTGGCTATAGCTATTCAGCGCTGTGCTGTAGATGAAGCAACTGATACGGTTATTTCTACTCTTACCCTACCCAATGATGAAATGAAAGGAAGAGTCATTGGAAGAGAGGGAAGAAATATAAGGACCTTTGAGGCGCTTACCGGAGTAGATTTGATTGTTGACGATACACCAGAAACGGTGGTAATTTCTTGTTTTGATCCTATAAGAAGAAAAATTGCTGAGGTTAGCTTGGAACGGCTCATTGCTGACAGTAGAATACACCCAGCTAGAATTGAAGAAATAGTAGAAAAGACTAAGAGTGACATAGAAGAGATTACTCAAGAGGAAGGCCAGCGTACAGCTTTCGACATAGGAATATCTGACTTGTCCTCCGAGTTAACTGATCTCCTAGGAAAACTAAAATATCGTACCAGTTATGGACAAAATGTTCTTCAACATTCAAAAGAAGTAGCTTATATAGCCAGTATTATTGCTGCTGAAATTGACGCAGATTATATAGAGGCTAAAAGAGCAGGACTTCTTCATGATATTGGAAAAGCTGTTGACCAAGAAGTGAAAGGTCCTCATGCTTTGATAGGAGCACATCTAGCTGAGCGATATGGAGAATCGGCCAGTATAGTACATGCTATTGCTGCCCATCATGAAGATCAAACCGCAGAAGATATTTTAGCTATTTTGATGCAAATCGCAGATGCTATATCAGCTGCTCGACCCGGGGCAAGAAAGGAAGTTCTAGAGGCTTACCTTAAACGAATCGAAGAATTAGAACAAATAGCTAATTCATTTTCTGGGGTGGAGAATGCTTATGCTATCCAAGCGGGTAGAGAGTTACGTATAATAGTCCAGCCCCAAGAAATTACCGATGGGGATGCTAATGAACTTTCCAGAAAGATTGCCCAACAAGTAGAGAAAGAACTAAAATACCCTGGACAGATCAAGATAACAGTGATAAGAGAACTACGAGCTACAGAATATGCAAAATGAGTGGAAAAACCTTTAAACTAGGCATTATGGGAGGAACCTTTAATCCTATCCATCAAGGGCATTTAGTAGCAGCAGAATTTATTCGTGATGAATTCAAATTGGATGAAGTTCTTTTTGTTCCTTCGGGAAAGCCTCCTCACAAAGATAGTAATGAAATTGCTCCGCCCGAACACCGCTGGATGATGACAGTATTAGCTACGGCTAGTAATGAACATTTTTCGGTCTCTTCCTTGGAAATAGAACGAGTCGGTGAATCTTATACTCGGGAAACTATTCTCCAGTTGAAAAAAATATACCCAGAGAATACGGAGTGTTATTTTATTACAGGAGCTGATGCTATAGCTGAGATTTCCACCTGGCACAAGACAGAAGATTTATCTCAGATAACCAAATTTATTGCTGCTTCCCGTCCGGGTTATAAACTGGATATCAAGAGCATAGATTCCCGTTTTCAACAGTGTACTTACCTGATAGAAATTCCGGCTTTGACCATTTCTTCTACCGAAATTAGAAAAAGAATAAAAGAGCGAAAAGCCTAT
>WJOQ01000130.1 GCA_009618505.1 Clostridia bacterium
ATTCGTTGCTTGACGCTAGTCTCAATATCCTGACGAGAGCTGGAAGAAGCGGTAACAATATGCACCTTTACCCCCAGGGTTGTTCCATTCATACCGATGGGCTCTTTAACTTCATTTCGCCCATTAATAATGAACTCCTGGGGGAGAATATGAATAATCTCTCTATCTGAAGGAAGAGTAATATGCGAGGCTTCCTGCAATACCTTTTCTACATCTTTAGCGGTAATTACTTTGTCTTCTTTTTCTACCTTAACAAAACCCTGGTTGTCTGTCGCCTGAATATGGTTACCGGCGATGCCAACCCATACCCGCTTTACCTTCAAGCCTGCTTGGGCCTCTGCCTTCTTGATAGCTTCCTCAATCATAGAAGAAATTTTACTAATATCGGTAACCACCCCTTTACTTATTCCCTGAGAAGGAGCTGTCCCTATGCCCAGGATTTCAAATTCCTCCTTTTCCCTTATTCTAGCTATAAGAACACAGACTTTAGTAGTTCCAATGTCTAGCCCCACTACAAGCTCATCCAATTCAATTCTCTCCTACAATGATTTGCTCATTAAAACGAATGTCTATATATTTAAGGCCCTCTTCTTTTTCTCTATAAACCTCCAGAAGAGAAGGAAGATAAGAAAGATAATCCAGATAATCACCTTTCCCCAAGTAAATTTTAATCCCGCTTTCCAGTACTCCGACCAGAGTATGTCCATTTCTTACATCGAGCTGGAAAAAAGGAAGCCCTAATTGTTGAGCCATAAGTAAAATATTTACCTCCCTGCTCAGCTTTTCTTCCAGGGAAAAAGAACTAGCCACCCTAATTAGAGGAAGATTCATCGAATCTATTGTTTTCTTTATGATTACGCCATCATCACATACTTCAAAAAGTTCCTTCTCTCTGCTTAAGCAGGCAAAGGGTAATCTCTCCTCCACTACAATAAGGACCTTTGCCGGAAGAATTCTCCTGATTTCTACTCTTTTGATTTGCGATTTTGAAGCTATTGACCGGGATATTTCTTTGATATTCACAGCAAAGATAGACCTCTTAAGAGGAACGTTAGCCCACCCCAGGATCTGGTCATTTGATAACCTACTATTCCCCTGAACAGCAACTTCCTTAACTTCAAAATAAGGGGCAGTGAGAAGGAATCTCCTCATTCCCCATCCTAATACACATAAAATAGCCAAAAATATAAGGATTCTTACTCTCTTCCTTCTTTTTCTCTGAGAAAAGGATAAAACTGTTCTCTTTCTCACTCTTACCCAATTTTTTCTATGATTAGGTGGTCAAGCTTGTTTCCAGTTTGCTTCGCCCTCTTTCGGACTCCTGGCCATGACAGGTAAAGAAGCATCAAGGAACTAGATTACCTCTAGTTCTAACTCCAGGGATATAGCAAATTTATCTTCAACCTTTTTCCTGACTTTTTCTATTAAACTAATCACATCTCGAGCAGTAGCATTTCCCTTGTTAATTATGAAATTAGCGTGTTGGAGGGAGACCTGGGCATTCCCGACCTTCATTCCAAGACAACCTGCTGCTTCAATAAGAAATCCGGCAGGATGAGAGGAGGGATTCTTGAATATACATCCGGCGGAAGAAAAAGAGAGAGGCTGGGTTAGAGTCCTCCTTTCTCTTGCTTGTCTTGAACGCAAGATTATCTCCTCTTTCTTTCCTGGCCATAATTCCAACCTAACCTCGATTATAACCCAATCTTTATTATCTAAAAAAGTGCTTGTTCGATAACCGAAATCGATATTCTTTTTGGAAAGAACCAAACAATTATTATTCCCATCCAGCACCTTAACCGATAAAACTTTCTCAGACAAGCTCTTTCCAAAAGCACTGACGTTTTTGGCTATCGCTCCCCCTACTGTTCCGGGTATTCCCAGCAAAGATCCCAGGCCAGGAAAACTCTTCTTGGCGGCAAAGTCTATTAAAGTAGCCAATTCCACTCCTGCTCCTACCCTTACCTGGTTTCCATTATTTACTATCGACTTAAAGGACTCGCCTAACTTAATTATTACTCCTCTGAACCCTTTATCCCTCACTAATAGCTTGCTTCCGTTGCCCATAATAAAAAAAGGAAGATTTCCTTTCCTACAGAAAGATAAAACTTTCTTAAGATCATCTAAATCCTCTGGGATAACAAACAAATCAGCTAAACCCCCTATCTTTATAGAAGTCAGCTCCTTGGTCGGCTGATTAATGACTACCCTGCCTTTAATCCTTGGTTTATCTTTTTCCTTGCTCTGCATGGCCTCTTTTCTTCTCCTTCATCAGATAAGATTTTGTAATTCTATTCTAACTTCCCTTACAAGTCAAGAAGTGCCGAAGGACGATTTCTTCTTTTCAAGCGACTAGCGACAAGCAACGAATCTTGACTTATTGGATAAAAGGAGATAAAATGTTTTTATCAGTCTCAGGAGAGATAAGGAATGAGTTCGTATCGGCTCTATGCTCAATTCATTAAAGGCATATGGAAGCAAAACCCTGCCCTTGTTCTACTTCTGGGAATGTGTCCCACCCTGGCCATTACTAACTCAGCCATAAACGGACTCTCTATGGGAGCAGCAGTCACCTTTGTTCTTATATGCTCCGGAATAGTCATTTCTTCTATAAGAAAACTAATTCCTCAGGAAGTAAGAATTGCCACCTTTACCATAATCATCGCCAGTTTTGTCACTGTAATTGATTACATTCTTAAGGCAAATCTTCCTGCCATCAGCAAAGCTCTGGGCCCTTATATTCCTTTGATTGTAGTCAACTGCATAATACTGGGAAGGCAGGAGGCTTTTACTTCCAAAAATCCAATTCCACCTTCATTGGCTGATGCTTTAGGAATGGGACTTGGATTTACTCTGGCTTTGGTTATTCTGGGAAGCATAAGAGAGCTACTGGGTTCGGGGTCTATATTTGGCTATCAGATTCTAGGTTCTTATTTTAGACCCTGGGTAATAATGATCCTCCCGCCGGGAGCTTTTCTCACCCTGGGAATACTAATAGGAATAATGAATACCCTTTCAAAAAAGTCCTTCAGAATAAAGCTCTTGGGAGGCAAACCGAAGAGTATCAAATCGTGAATGGTGAATCAGTCAGAAATTTAACAATAGATTCCAAAAAACGCGCTTAGAAGCTCATCCCCAATGACACCTTGTGGGTGTTGCCCAGCTCTCCGTAAGGTACATAGGCATAGTCAAATCGAATTTTGCCTTTATCAAAACCCAATCCAGCCGTGAGACCTTCTCCAATATCCTGATTGGTTTTATAACCAGCCCGCAGAGCTATGCCATCAATTATCCACCACTCTATCCCAGCACAATAATACAGATCATTATCTGTAGGTTTGGCTACATCCAGAGCTAAGAGCAAGGACTGCCAGGTATATGCCATGCCTATTTTTGCGACAAAGGGTAAAGGGTCGCTCCCTAATTGGCCACCTATATTCTGAAGAGCCAGCCCAAGAGAGAGGGATTCGCTGGTCTCAAAAAGAAGCCCAAAATTAGCCGCATAGGTACTCTTTATATCATCAGCAATAGTATCCTGGACTAATCCTGCACTTATTCCCCATATGAACTTTTCACCAACTCTATTGGCATACCCTAAATGATAATTGAGTGCGGAAGCTGTAAAAGTCCCGGTAGGCTCACCAGCCTCATCCCTACCATCAAAATCTCCCATGTCTACATAATTAATACCCCCAGCTACAATTCCTTCCCCGGAGAGAGGAAAGCCTATACCAAAATAACCCTGATTTATTCCAGCAAACCACATATTATAAGTAGCTGAAAGTTGACCTTTTTCCATTTTAGCCAGACCAGCTGGATTCCAATATAAAGAGGTGCTGTCATCAACTATGGCAGTAAAAGCATCCCCCATGGCAGCAGCTCTCGCTCCCACTCCTATCTTTAAAAAGTTAGCCCCGGTGGTCCCCGGACCGTTTGCATAGCAAACAGAACTGAGGATGATAATTAACATTATTATTACTAGCACACTCCACAATCTTTTTCTCATCGATTTACCTCCTGAGATATCTTCAAAGCTCTTATTTCACAACAAATTTCCCCTTGAAGTCTTTAACTGTATAGAAATACACCCCTCTGGCTACTCGATTACCCTGCTCATTTCTACCATCCCACGAAACCTTACTAGCCCCGTATATCTCGTCCAGAGTTTTCACCAGTTCTCCTGCAAGGTTGTAAATTCGGATCTCGGCGTACGGAATAGAGGTCCCCCAAAAAGTTAAGATAGAATCAGAAAGAGAGACCGGGTTGGGAAAAGGTACTGCCCCAGTTGGAATAACAGTTACAGATACCTCTACAGTTTTGGTTCCACCATTGGAGGTCACGGTTACCGTTCCTGTATAGGGGGTAAGGCTTTCTGTCAATCCATTTGTATCAACAGTTACAGAAATAGTGTTATCATTACCTTCAAAGCTGGTTAAGCTGACAGCTATCCAATCTCGGTTATCGCTGATGTTTCCACTCAAAGTTCCCCCACCCACATTATAGCCTCTAAAAGTCATTATCTTAGAGGAGCTCGTTCCCATCTCACCAAAATCCAGAGAGGAAGGGTCAACTTCCAGAACAGGGGAAACGGTTGTAAAAGTAACATCAAGAGTCTCGAAGTAGAGACTATAATAGAGGCCGTCCATCACAAAGTAGTTATCATAGTCCATATTCATATCAAGGCGAAAAAGTCCGTTTGGACGACCGCTAGTAGTACCCCAGCTGTTCAAGATAGTCCAATATGAATTGTTGGGATCGGTATCGTCATAGCCTACACATAGAACCGCATGACCACCACCATTATCAATCCATGTATGTCCGGAGGAAAAATCTGGATTCCAAATGGCAGTTTCTGGTTGGTTCCACCAGAAATCACGGAAATTATCCCAATCACTATCATTCGGCAGATAAAAGGAAAACCATTCGGCTTTGTTTTGATGGAGAACATTTTTGATATTGGCGATGGCTTGTTCTTGAGTCAGACCGTGGGTTCCTATTGCTGTATCGACACAATTGGTAATGGGGTAGTTGGGCGAGGTTGAAATGGTTCCGCAGGGAACAGTCGTCGAGTCCCCACAGCTTTGAGCCCCGTCCTGCCAATGAGCATTAGCGTTCGACCAAGGGATAGCAAACCCCTCAGCTTGGTACCAGCCCGCGAACTCATCCAAGTTACCTCCGCAGCAAGCCCACCAGCAGGAGGTCAAGTATTGAGTAGAGAGGCGGTCTTTACCCCCCCCCCCTGAACGTCTAGAGCTATCCCTAGAATTCCTGTACCAGACCAAACCCAGCAGTTTCCGCAGTATCCCTGATTACGCTCAGCAGGGTCATATTCTAAGTGATCTAAGAGAGCGAAGGAGATTCTAGGATGTTGTTCGATCCACTGCCTAATTTCTGGCACGATATAAGTTTGTGGAGCACTGTAGTAAGCTTCTATCCACTTCCGAAGGGTTTCTTTGTCAGGTCTCATAATGGTACCTTCATGTTGACCTCTACGCTCAGTTTCTTCAAGACCTGTTGCATTAATCTGAGCAACACTTATGGTCGCAAATATGCCAACCATTACTACCAATCCA